>CALUYC010000048.1 GCA_944324895.1 Candidatus Gastranaerophilales bacterium | reverse complement strand
GGTGTTTGGGAAAAACATGGTAATTTTGTTATAAATTATGACAACTGTACTTCGGTTCACTATACAAATGTACTGTTTAAAATGTATGAAAAAAAAAAAAAAAAATTTAACATAGAGTTAGAATGCGAAATTGTTCGTTTGGGACAGTTTAGCGAGTCAGAGGATAAAATATGGAAGATACTGTAAAAAGATTAAATAAAGAATCAAAAATTGCAGTTTTATGCGGCGGCATGTCGGCAGAAAGAGAAGTTTCGCTTCGCAGCGGCAAAAATGTACATAAGGCTTTATTAGAGTTAGGCTATTGTAACTCTAAACTTGTTGATGTCGATAAAAATATTGCACAGGTTTTAAACAATGAAAATTTTGAATATGCATTTAATGTCTTGCACGGTCGTTATGGCGAGGACGGTTGCATACAAGGGCTCTTAGAGATTGCGGGTATAAAATATACCGGATGTAAAGTTAAATCAAGTGCAATTTGTATGGACAAGGAAACTACAAAAAATATTTTAGCTTCACATGCTATTCCATTAATTTCTTCGGTGTGTGTGATTGATGAAAATGAGCTTGAGCAAAGTGTGGCTGGTCTAGATTTTCCGCTTATGGTTAAACCTGTAAAAGAAGGTTCAAGTATTGGAATGAGTCGAGTTGAAAACCTTGAACAGCTTAAAGAAGCTTTCAGACTTGCTAAAAAATCTGATGATAAAATTCTTATTGAAGAATATTATCAGGGCAAAAGTGCTACTGTGGGTGTTTTGCAAAGAAAAATAGGAAACAAAATTGAAACTTTTGCCACACCTATTTTAGGGTTCGAAACTAAAACACAGTGGTATGACTATGAGGCAAAATATACAAAAGGTCTTACAAAGTTTATCTTGCCTGCCGATTTTGATGAGAACATGACAAAAGAAATTCAGAATATCGCAATAAAAGCTTTTGATGCGTGCGAGTGCAGCGGGCTTTCAAGGGTTGATTTTCTTGTATATAATAACACTCCATATGTTCTTGAGATAAATACTAACCCAGGAATGACAGATTTAAGTGATTTACCGGCACAAGCAAACCATATGGGAATAGACTATAACAGTCTTGTAGAGTTAATATTAAAAACTGCGGAGTTTTAATGGGGCAAGAATACTACAGAAGGCGTCTAAAGGCCAATAAAATGAAAAGATTGATTGCATCAAGGCGAAGTGCAATTAAAAATTTCCGCGTGCTTTTAAGACTTGCACTCATAGTTTTGATAATTCTCTTGGCATTTAAAGTTTTGAGGCTTTCCGGTTGGTATCTTAACCAAGACTTACTTGCTGTTGCAGATGCCAGAGTAATAAAAATTGAAGGAAATGTTATTACGCCGAAATATAAAATTGTTGACCTTGTAAGACAGGTGCAGTTACCAAATGTTCAAATATTTAGGCTTGATACTACTGAAATTGAAAACAATCTTTTAAAATTACAACCCGTTAAAAAAGTCTACATAAGAAGATTATGGCATCCTGCAAGGTTAAATATCATTGTAGAAGAAAGAACTCCCGTTTTTCTAATTACTCCCACGCTTGAGTCAGAACCGATTTCAGCTATAACAACCGATGGTATATTAATTGACAGAGAATATATGCCAATTAGCCCTAAATTTCATACTTATAAAATTATTACCTATGGCGTGCGCGGTGATGATTATGAAAAGTGGAACAAAGAGCGTGTGGATGAAATTTTATGTCTTACAAAGGCTATTGAAACATATAGTGGACAAAATATTGAATATATTGATTTAAGAAATCCAACTGATGTGTATATTAAACTGAGTAATGTCTTAATTAGATTTGGCGAGATTAATGATACCGCACTAAAGCGTGCCAAATGGATTGCGACAATTTTACCTGAAGCTGCTAAATTTAAACAAAAAATTAAATATATTGATTTAAGATGGGAAGATGCCCATTATATTAAACTTGACGAGCAAGTCACTCCGCCAGCACAAAAGCAAGAAGACAAAAGCCAAACCGAAGATGAACAAAATTAAAAATAGCTTTTAAAAAGTTCTTGTGCGTTGCTATCTTTTATTTTATTTATACCCGTTTCTACATCAATGTTAAATCCTAGGGATTTTGCTGCTCTTGCACATTCGCAAAGCAATAAAGGGTCTTGTGTTGTTTTGTATAGCTCTACAATTTTATTTTCCGCATTTTTGCTATTTAAATTTATTATTGTATTTATTGCTCTTTGCGCCCTTTTTTGTGTTTCAAAAAGTTCGTTTGCAATTAAATCTGTGTCCAAATTGTAGTTTTTAAGCGCACAGTCTAATTCCTTAACAGCTTTCAGATAGTCTCTGTTAAGGTCATATGTGTATATATTTTCGGAACATACGAGATTAAAAACATTTTTTGCATCAGCTATTATTCTTTGCGCAAAAGAGTTTTGTTCTTTTGCGAATTTTTCAATAGCCTCAATAAGATTAAAGTCCAAGACGGTCTCCAGCCCTATGTCCTCGGGATATGCACTTATAATTTCATCTAAAACTTTTAAAATATCTTCTTTTGATAAATAGTTTGAAAGCTTTGTAAAGTCATATTTATATAGCAATGACTGTGCTATACTTGCACCAAGGGGGGAGTTTTCAATCTCATTTATGATTATTTTTAAGTCATCTGTTTTGTCATAATTTATTAGAAAATTTATTGCCGAGAATTTTTTAAAATCATCATTATTATTAAGCAATTCCAATGCTTTATTGCGACTTTCCTGCTCGTTGAATACTCCAAGTGTTTTGGCGCATGCGGCTGCAAGGTCTTCATTGTCGGATAAAGCATATTTTTTAAGACAGTCTAAACATAGAGGGTCATTTATTTTTTCAAAATATTTTGCTGCGTATATTTTTTGTTCATCTGTTCCTGTTTCAAGTAATTCCAAAATTTCGTCGGTTAAATCTTCATTCGCAAATTTTAACCAACTTTTTAAAATATATTCTTCTGTTTGTGGATTGTAAAATTTTGCAAATTTAAACGTAGAGTTGAGATTATTCTCGTTTGTGGCTATAAGCAGGTTTTTAATAACTTTCTCTAATATAAAATCAAACATATATCCTGCATTTTCACAAAGTGTTTGGAAGCTTGCAATATCGCACTTGTCCAGTATTATTTGTGCAGCAGTTTTTGATAGTTTATCATCTTTTGATATAAGATTTTTTGCGTTTTGAGTTGTTAAGTTCATATTTACAATTATACATCGAATTGACTTTCTTGTATAATTAATTTAAGTTAGTTTTATAAGGCTAAATCATGTCAGAATTAAAATACAAAAAAATCTTGCTTAAAATAAGTGGTGAAGCGTTGTTAGGTTCTCAGGAATTTGGTATCGATCCAAAACCTGTTGAGATGATTTGCGACGAGATTAAAAAAGTCCACAATCTTGGTGTGCAGCTTGCTATTGTTGTAGGTGGCGGCAACATATTCAGAGGAATGAAAAATTCTAAAAAATTGGGTATGGATCAAGCATCGGGTGATTACGTGGGTATGCTTGCAACCGTTATGAATGCTATTGCTTTGCAAAGCGAACTAAGAAAAATTGGCGTGCCTTGCCGCGTTCAATCTGCACTTGATATTCATAAAATTGCAGAACCATATATAAGATTTAAGGCAATCAGGCATTTAGAGAAAAACAGAGTTGTAATTTTTGCAGCAGGTACAGGTAACCCGTTTTTCACAACAGATACCGCTGCCGCTTTGCGTGCTGCTGAAATTGGCGCTGAAGCTATGTTTATGGCTAAAAATGGCGTGGACGGTGTTTACGATGATGACCCGAGAATTAATCCTAATGCTAAGAAATACGAAAGAATCAAGTATGATGATATTATTGTTAATAACTTAAAAGTGATGGATTTAACATCTTGTTCTTTGTGTAAACAGAATAATATACCCATTTTTGTGTTTGATTTTGCACAAGAAGATAGTATTATCAAAATTTTAAATAACGAAAATATTGGAACATACGTAGGAGAATAAAAAATGTCAGTCGACGAAATTAAAAATTCAGGAAAAGATAAAATGGAAAAATGCGTTGCGCAGCTTAAAAAAGAGCTTGCAACTGTCAGAACAGGCAGGGCTAATCCCCTAATTTTAGATAAAGTTTTGGTAGATTATTATGGTGCCCCAACACCACTTCGCCAAATGGCGCAAGTTAGTGTCGCAGAAGGTACAACTCTTGTAATTACTCCATTTGATAAAACAATTATCAAAGAAATTGAAAAAGCTATTGTTAAAGCAGAGCTAGGTATTGCACCCAACTCTGACGGCATTGTTGTAAGACTTGCTTTTCCGCCTTTAACTGAAGACAGAAGAAAACAGCTTTCAAAAGATGTTAAAGCAATGGGTGAAAACGCTAAAGTTGCAATAAGAAATGTTAGACGCGATATGACTGATGACGTTAAAAAGCTTGAAAAATCTGAAAATATGCCTGAAGATGCCGTTAAAGATGCACAGGCCGAAGTTCAAAAACTTACCGATAAATACATTGGTATAGTTGATGAAGTTGTTAGCGAAAAAGAAAAAGAGGTTTTAACCGTATAGTGGATGAAACTCAAAAGCAAAATAAAATAATGCGTGTTATTACAGGAGTTATAATTTCTCTTGTAGCTCTTTGTTGCCTTTTTATGGGTGGTTTGCCTATTTTGGGCTTTTTGCTTGTGGTAATTTTTTTAGGCTCAATCGAATATGTAAAAATATTGAGGACCAAGGGTTTTCATCCGAGTTTGTCTTTAATTTTGCTTGCAGATTTTGCCTTTGCTCTTTTAATTTTCTTTAGAAGATTCGACCTTTTACCTTCGATAATTTCACTTGCTGTTATGGCGTCTTTTCTTATGGTTCTTTTTATGGGCAGACAGCCTTATATTGTAAATGTTGCAACTACTGCTCTTGGCTTTTTATATTGCGGCTGGTTGCCATGCCATATACTTTTAATCAGGCAAATTGGACTTGACAGAATAAATGCTTTTCAAATTGGAATCAATGAGGGCCTGTGGCTTGTAATACTGGTATTTCTTGCTGTTGTTGCAACTGATATTGGAGGATATTACTTCGGTTCAAAATTTGGCAAACATAAACTTTCACCTGTTATTAGCCCTAAAAAAACTGTTGAAGGCGCACTTGGTGCAACTCTCTGTGCCATAATTGTTGCTGCCCTGGGTGTTTTTTATACAAAATTATCTTTATTTGAAGCAATTTTTGCGGGTCTTTTGATTACAATATCTTCTCAGCTTGGCGATTTATCAGAATCTCTTGTTAAACGTGACGCCGGTGTTAAGGATTCAAGTAACATTTTGCCCGGTCATGGCGGAATACTGGATAGGACCGACGGATATTTATTTGCCTTACCTGTTGCTTATTATTATTTTGTTAATTTTACGCATGGGCATAATATCTTGCTAGAGTTTATAAAATATATACAGGGTGCAATACATGTCTATTTCTGATAGAGAGCGTGCGTATTGCCAATTTTTGGATACTTTGGGGTTTGGTAACAGCGAAGATTTTTCACTATTTGAAAAAGCTATGCGCCATACTTCTTATGTTCATGAGGCTGATATTCCTCTTGAGTGTTCGTATGAGCGTTTAGAGTTTTTGGGCGATGCTGTTTTAAAGCTGATTATAAGTAAATATTTGTATTTAAAATTTCCTGATTATAAAGAAGGTGTACTTTCAAAACTAAGAGGCGAAATTGTAGCTGATAAAACTCTTGCTGACTTTGCAACAAAAATAGGATTAAATTCTTTTATACAGTTGTCAAACAATGAGCGTAAAAGCGGCGGTGAACACAAGCAATCAATTTTAGCCTGCGCTTTTGAAGCTTTTTTAGGTGCAATTTATTTAACTTGTAATTACAATAGGGTTGAAGACTTTATAATTGGTAATTTTTCATCTGATATTATAATGATTGAAGAAAATATTGAAAAAATAAATCCAAAACAGCAGCTACAAGAATATACGCAAGAGCAAAGCCATACTTTGCCTGAATATATTTTGCTTTCAAAAACTGGCTCGGAACATAATTCCACCTTTGAAATTGCCGTATATTATAATTCTAAATTGCTTGCGAAGGGTTACGGTACGTCTAAAAAATCGGCACAGCAAGATGCTGCAAAAAATGCCATTGAATATCTTAAAAGCGAGGGAATATGGAAACAATAATTTCGCCTTCAATTTTATCTGCTGATTTTGCAAATTTAGAACGCGATATAAAGCTTGTTGCGCAAGCAGGTGCAAAATGGGTTCACATTGATGTAATGGACGGGCATTTTGTCCCAAATATTACTATTGGAGCTCCTGTTGTTAGTTCATTGCGTAAAGTTACAGATTTAATTTTAGATGTGCATTTGATGATTAGTGACCCAAAAAAATATGTGAAAGATTTTATTGACGCTGGTTCTGATATTATAACTTTTCACTACGAGGCACAAAGCGAGCTTACTTTAGACATAATTAATGAAATTAAATCTGCAGGTAAACTTGCAGGTCTTTCTATAAAGCCAAAGACCCCCGCAAATGTAATTGAGAAATTTATTCCTTATCTTGATATGGTGCTCATTATGACTGTAGAGCCGGGTTTTGGCGGACAAAAATTTATGCATGATTGTGTTTCTAAAATTTCTGATATAAAAGAATATGCACGCCTTTGCGGCAAGGATGATTTGTATATTCAAGTTGATGGCGGCATAAATGATGTTACCGCAAAAGTTTGTACAAGAATGGGTGCAAATTCACTTGTTGCAGGCAGTTATATTTTTGGCAGCAGCGACATTACGCAAGCGGTTTGTTCGTTAATCGAATAGAATACTTGCAGCCGCAATATGTTTGTTTATACATATTATTTTTATGCGCTATTTGCTGTGTTAACTTAAAACCGTCGTTTTTTTTAAAATCATAAGATAAAAATTTTAAATTAAACTTGTCAGCAGCGCTTTTGCCTGCTTCAAATATTTGTTTTGAGGTTTTATGCGGGCTTATTGTTAGTGTTGTTGTAAAATGCTCTATATTAAGCTCTTTTGCCTTTTGTGCAGTTTTATTCAACCTAAGTTCAAAGCATTTTGCGCATCTTTTACCTTTTTCAGGTTCTTGTTCAAGCCCTATTGAAATATTTTCAAAATCAGATGGACTATATTGTTCTATTATCAATTTAAAATTTTCTTTTTTTGAATATTCGATAAGTTCATTTAGTCTTATTTGATGTTCTTCCTGCGGGTATATGTTTGGATTGTAAAAATATACAACAGGTTTGTATCCTTCGTTTTGCAAGAATTTTATTGTATATGCACTGCATACCGCACAACAAGCATGTAAAAGTACTTTTTGTGTCATTTTTGTTCTCTCTTGTGGCGCTTTTGGGCTTGCGAATAAAGCGTTTTTATTTTGTAGTAAGGCATTGCACTCATATACGGTATGTCATCTATGACTATTGTTGGTGTACCATAAATTCCTTTTTTATGTGCAGTTTCAATTTGTTCTAAAAGTTCATTATTTATTTCATCGGAACCTGCATCATTTACCAGTTTTGCAATATCCATGTTTAATTTTTCGCTTAAATATAAAATATCGGCTTCGCTTGAGGGATGCTCATCAAATATTAAATTTGACATGTCCCAATATTTGCCTTGTTTCTTTGCTGCAAGTGCATATTTTGCAAGCACACAAGCTCCAGGGTGTACGGTGTTTGGCACATATTTATTGCAACTACTATCAAGTGGAAAGTTCATGTGTATGACTTGAATATTTTTTTGCTCATGGGCAAATTTTGATGCCATAATATTTGTAACTCTGCAATATGGGCACATAAAATCGCTGTAAACATATACCTTTTCACCGTTTGGATTTCCCAAAATATTACCGCTTACGGCGTATTTGTTTTTTTCCATATTCAAAAATTCTTCAAATGATTTTTGAATTTTTTGCTGTGGTGAAAACACCATCGAAATGCTTGTATAGCTAACAAAGGCAACAAAAGCGAAAACTGCTAAAACAAACAGCGCTGTGTATTTTTTAACACCTTGCCAAAAATCAATTACTGTATTTTTTATATCCGTTAGAAAAAAACTGCCTTTGCTTTTTGCCACAATGGCAATTAACAAATCTATAAAGTAAGTTACAAAGCAAAGTACACATATTTTGTTTATTTTGAATATTGATATTGTCGCAAGGCAGATTGAAACAGCAAAGGATATAAGCCCAAGTGTTGCAATGTAGCTTTTAGGGTTTTTAAATACGTCAAAAATCGTGTTTTTGAATTTGTTTTGAATTTTATCTACAAAATTTAAAAACAAAGTTAGTACATAATAGAACATACCCCAAAGTGCTAGTGGTATACCCAAAAACATCGAATAGTTTGTTTTTGCCACCCCATCGCAATCTACAAGATTGCTTATAGAACAAAAACTTGCGCTATATTGCTCATTGAAATTTACCTTAAAGAATATAAACGCAAGTTCTATTGTAAGCGCAAAACCTATAAGTGCCAATATGGCTATTAAAATTGTTTTTCTCTTTTCCATAATTCCCCTCAGATTTATTTTATCTCAAATTCTAAAATTTTGCATTATCACTTTATTTAATATACATTGTTACAATTCTTCATATATTCTTATATTTTTTCTAAAGTTTTTATTATTTTCTGCCGAATATTAAAATGACAAGGTTACAATATGGGCAAAAACCGGAAAGGACAACAAAATATTACTTATGTAAACAAATGTTACAATATATACTTTGTATGAAATTAGTATATACTGAATGTTTTTATATAAGTAAGAAATGTAAAGGTGGTATAATATGGGACTAGCAGCAAGTCAAGGCAGATTGTTACTTCTAACAGCAAGAAAAAGTGATTTAGAGTATCGTGCTCAAGAAATTTCTCAACGCAGATTAACTCTTGCTACAGAACTTGAGTCTGTTTCTACAGCATATGCTCGTAAAACTGCTAACAGACAAATGAAGCTAACAAGACTCGTAAAACAAGGTGAAGCAAACCAAACTCAAACAGTTAACCTGACTTACAGAAATTTAATTAATTCAGGCATGAACGATGATGGCACAGGTATTTCAGATTATCGTATCAAAAATGCAAGAGGTCAAATTGTTGTAAGTGATGTCAGCGAACTACCAACAACTCCTGAACAAGCAGGCTATGGTTCAGGTTCCGGCGTTACAGTTACTCAAGACGGCAACAGAGTAATTGTTTCAGGTATTTACAACGGCGAAGATGTATATGAAGTGTACGTTGTAGATAGCAGATTATCAGATTCTTCAGAAACAGAAAACTACTTCCAAGAAGGATTGAGAAACGGCAGATTTATTATTGAACAATTCTCGGCACTTGACAGTACAGGTAATGAAATCGGAAGTTCAACCACAGGTTATGCTATTGGTCAGTGGCAATCTGTAAGCTGGTCAGGTATGACAGAAATCCAAGATAATTACTATACAGAAGATGACGCTACAGCGCAAGCAGAATATCAAACAGCTTCCGCAAGAGTACAGGCTCAAGATAAAAAACTTGAAACTGACCAACAACAAATTGAAACTCAACATAAAGCTGTTGAAACAGAATACGAATCAGTTCAAAAAGTTATCCAAAACAATATCGAAACTTCTTTTAAAATGTTCAGTTAATAAGACTTGTCCCCTATTAATACCAATGTAACTGAAAATGCCGGTCTTGTACCGGCATTTGTCATATTGTTCTTGTTTTTATGTTGAATTTATCCAGTTCGCTTTTAAGCTTTGTTATCGGGAGTGTATCATAGTGGAAAATTGATGCTGCAAGTGCTGCATCTACCTGAGTTTTTTCAAATACATCTCTAAAATGTTCACTGTTTGGACCTGCGCCACCTGAGGCTATGACAGGGATATTAACATTTTGAGATACAAATTTGTTCATCTCTATATCAAATCCCTTTTGGGTGCCATCGTAATCCATAGAAGTGAGTAATATTTCTCCTGCACCGCGTTGTTCAACTTCTTTTGCCCAATTCAAGAGTTTTATTCCTGTATTTTTTTTGCCAGCATTAATGTGAACATAATAATCGTTATCTGTGCGTTTAGCATCTATTGCCACAACTATGCACTGTGAACCGAAATAGTTAACGCAATCGCTTATTAGTTGTGGATTTTTAACAGCAGCCGAGTTTATAGATATTTTATCAGCTCCTGCATTTAATATTAGTCTTATATCTTCAATAGAGCTTATGCCGCCACCAACAGTAAATGGTATAAACACGTTTTTTGCAACTTTTTCTACCAGTTCAACTATTGTTTTTCTTTTTTCATTTGTTGCGCTAATATCAAGAAATACTAATTCATCAGCTCCCTGTGATGAGTATTTCTTTGCTAATTCAACAGGATCGCCTGCGTATTTTAAATTTTCAAAATTTATACCCTTAACCGTTTGCCCTTCTTTAATATCAAGGCAAGGAATTATTCTTTTTGCGAGCATTAGTAATCCAAATTCATTTTTGAAAATTCTACAATTTGGTTTTTACCGCGCTGTTTTGCGGCATAAAGGGCATGTTCAGCATATCTTATAACTGTGTTAGCATTTTCTTCAACATTATCAAGGAATGGGTATGAAGAAATACCGCCTGAGATTGTGATTGGGTGTCTTTCATCTTCATTTGCCGGTATGAATTCCATTTTTTCAATGTCTCGTCTAAATCTTTCCGCAAATACAAAAGCGTTATCTTCTGGTGTATTTGGCAGAATTAAAATAAATTCTTCATCACCGTATCTTGTTAAAATATCTTCTTTTCTGATAAGTGCTTCAAGCATTTGGGCAATTTTTTTTAGAAGTACATCGCCCCAGTCGTAACCATACATATCATTAACCGTTTTAAAGAAATCTATGTCAATTAACAAACATGACAAAGGAGTGCCATATCTTTTTGCTCTTGACATTTCTGCTTCCAGTCTG
>CALUYC010000047.1 GCA_944324895.1 Candidatus Gastranaerophilales bacterium | reverse complement strand
GTTCATCTGTTTGACCGCCGTTCATTGCTTGCAAAGTCAAGTCACGAATACGCATAAAGTTGTCTTGCATAACTGCAAGGTTGCCTTCAGCAGTTTGTAACAAGTTAATGCCTGATTGAGCATTGCTGTTTGCAACCTGAGTACCACGAGTTTGAACTTCAATACCTTTTGAAATTACTAAACCTGCAGCATCATCCGCAGCGGAGTTAATTTTTGAACCAGTTGTCATTCTCTCCATAGCGGTGTTCATTGCATCTGTAACTCTGTTCAAGTTGTTTTGAACTTGAATTGATTGAACGTTTGTGTTAACCACAATAGCCATAGTGTAAATCTCCTTATTTTATGCTTACTTCCTTGTTTTTGGCATCAAAACCCTTGTCAGAACCACGCAAACGAAGTTTTAACAAAACTGATAACTATTCCTATTCAAAGGTTTAAGATACCTTTGACAGCACTACTTGACGCAAAATACCTAAAATGGAGATTATGCGGGGAAATATTTACTGTCATCTTGTCAATATTTAAGAAATTGTCTTCCTTGTCTTTGACAATATAATATTAAAACTTTTTAAAACACATTTTAACTATAACAGTGTTTGATATTTCTCATACTAAAGTTTAAATGTATTTTTTACAAATTCAATTTCATCCGCAAGCGTTATAACTGCTGGAGTTTGGGCAAGTTTAACTTCTAAAATTTTATTCAGAATATAACCGATAATTTTACCTTGGGAAAAACCCATACTAATCAAATCCGAACCCTTCAGGTAAACTTGGATATTTTTTAGTTCGTTTAAATAAACAAGTGTATTATTATCATTTGTTTTTAAGTAATAAATGCATAAATCAATATCACTGAAATCTCTGAAATACTTGTAAATTTCAACTCTGCTTTTTAAATTTTGCACCTGTTTATTATTTTCGATAACATATTTTAAACAAGCTTCGCCAAAATCTTTAATATTAAACAGTTCTAAGGAATTTTTAAAGTTATGAATATCAAAATAAAATTCATCATATAATATTTTATAATATTTACTCTTGTAAAATTCATTTAAGGCAGCCAAAGCACGCTCGTTTGATGCAAAAAGTTTATTTAGTGTTAAAATTACCCTATCTTTGCTTAAACCAACTCTATCAGGGTTTTTTAAATACTCATCAATTAATTTTTTATCTTGAGTACAAAAATCAAAATTAAATCTTAATTTAAAATCCAATCCCCTCAAAATCCTTGTCGGGTCATCAATATAACTGTTATTATGAAGTACTCTTAAGATACCTTCCCTGATGTCATTACAACCGTTATACAAATCAATTATTTCATATTCTAATGTCGGTAAAATCCTTGCTGCTATTGCATTAATTGTAAAATCTCTACGAATTAAATCATCTTTTATATCGCAGCCTATTTTTTCAACAAGCGGCAAACAGCCTGATTTTGGGTATTTTTCAATTCTTGTGGAGGCAAAATCAATATCTACGCCTGATATTTGCGCCTTGAGTGTTCCAAAATCTTTATGTAACGATTTTATTTGAACAAAATTTAAGGATTCTACAAAGCTGATTGCGTTCCCTTCAACCAAAATATCAATATCAAAAGGCTCTATGCCCATTAAAGCATCACGAACCAAACCACCGACAAAATAAATTTTAACCCCGAAGCGCTCTGCTTCAAGGGCTAAATTTTTTATAATTTCATTTATTTTATCGTTAAACTTTATCCGCATTTCTCTTAAAGCTTTTCTCTAAAAAGCTTGTGTTGAAGTTACCGCTTATAAACACGTCATCATTTAAAATCTCACGATGAAAAGGAATTGTGGTTTTTATACCTGTTATAACATATTCATTTAAAGCTCTTAACATTCTAAGACGTGCATCTTCGCGGTCTTTACCCCAACAAATAAGCTTACCTACCATTGAATCGTAATATGGCGGTATTTTATAACCTGTATAAACATGCGAGTCGACCCTTACACCAAAACCACCAGGGGCAATATAGCCTTCAATTTTACCTGCAAAGGGCATAAAATCTCTGTCAGGGTCTTCTGCATTAATTCTGCACTCAATAGCATGACCTCTCAGACAAATATCTTCTTGTTTTACACTAAGTCTTTGACCCGCTGCAACTCTTACCTGCTCTTTTACGATGTCAACTCCGGAAATCATTTCTGAAACACAGTGCTCAACTTGAACTCTTGTGTTCATTTCCATAAAGTACCATTTTTTATCTTTTGGATTAGACTCATCCAAAAGAAATTCTATTGTTCCTGCACCTTCGTAGTTAATTGCTTTTGCAGCATTAACTGCAGCCTGACCCATTGCTTTTCTTATGTCTTCGCTAATTGCAGGAGATGGAGCTTCTTCTAAGAGTTTTTGATGGCGTCTTTGAATAGAGCAATCTCTTTCACCCAAATGAACAACGTTACCGAAAGAATCTGCAAGGATTTGCACCTCTATATGACGAGGGTTTTCAAGATATTTTTCAACATAAACTTCAGGATTACCAAAGGCATTTTTAGCTTCATTGCGGCATAAATTAAAAGCATCTTCCAATTCACTGTCTTCGCGGACAATCCTCATACCCTTGCCGCCGCCACCTGCCGTTGCTTTGATAATAACAGGGAAACCTACTTTATGTGCAAAATCACGAACCTCATCAACAGATTCAACAAGACCTGTACCGGGCGTAACAGGAACATTTGAGGCAATCATAGTAGCTCTTGCTGATGCTTTATCGCCCATTGCACGCATTGCTTGAGAACTCGGACCAATAAATTTTATATGGTGTTCATCGCAAATATCAACAAAATCTGCTCTTTCTGCCATAAATCCGTAACCGGGGTGAATAGCATCAGCGCCCGATGTCAGCGCAACGGAAATTATTGCAGGAATGTGCAAATAGCTTTTTGCGCTCTGTGCAGGACCTATGCAATATGCTTCATCAGCTAATGATACATGTAAACTTTCAGAATCTGCCTGAGAGTATATTGCAACGGTTGCAATTCCCAATTCTTTACAAGCTCTTATAATCCTTAGGGCAATCTCACCCCTGTTTGCTATTAATACTTTCTTAAACATAACTTCTTAGCCTTAAAAATAGATGACAACAAAAGAATTATTCAATATACATTAAAACCTGACCGTATTCAACGCTTTGTCCGTCTTCAACACAAATTTGAGTAACTTTACCTGATACTTCAGATTCAATTTCGTTCATCAATTTCATAGCTTCAACAATACAAACTACCTGACCTGCGCTAACAGTATCACCAACCTTAACAAAAGGTTTAGCGCCGGGGCTTGGTGCTGCATAGAATGCACCAACCATAGGAGAAGTAACGGGTTTTCCTTTTGGCGCATTTGTATTTTCAACACTTGCTTGTGTAGCTGTCGGAGCTGCTGCAGGTTGTACCGGCGCAACAGGTGCAACGGGTGCAGTTTGAACAACTGCCTGACTAATTTCTCTTTTGATTGTGATGGCTTGCTCGCCGTCTTCTAAAATAATTTCACTAAGTGATTTTTCATCAATTAATTTTGCGAGCTTTTCAATGTATTCAACTTCAAAATTCATATTTTAAATTCCTATACTCTGTCCAGATATTCGTTTGTTCTTGTATCAATTCTTAATTTGTCACCCACGTTAATAAAGAACGGAACGTTAACAACGGCACCGCCTTCAAGAGTTGCAGGCTTTGTACCACCCTGAGCTGTGTTTCCTTTTTCAGCGGGGGGAGTTTCGATAACTTCAAGTTCAACAAAGTTTGGCAAATCTACACCAATAATTTTACCGTCATGCAGAAGGATTTGAACATTCATGTTTTCTTTTAAGTATTTTTTACCGTCACCGATTTGAGATTCGGGAACAGGTAGCTGTTCATACGTTTCAAGATCCATCATCACATAGTCTTTACCTTCAAGATAAAGATATTGCATCTCGCGTCTGTCAAGCATAGCTTTTGCAACTTTTTCGCCTGCCCTGAATGTTCTTTCAACAACCTGACCTGTTTCAACGTTTTTTAGCTTTGTTCTAACAAAAGCTGCGCCTTTACCGGGCTTTACGTGCAAGAACTCAACAACCGACCAAAGGCCGTTATCAAGCTGAAGCGTTAAACCTGTTTTTAAATCGTTTACTGAAATCATAAAGTATCCCTATAATCACTGTCTTTACAAATTTTATCATAAACCAAATTTTTTACATAAAAATTTTTATCATTTTTCAATTTCTGTAACAATTCTTTTGGGGGATTTTTAATTTTTGTCAGTATTTTAGCGGTTTTCTCCCTAATTGTATAGTCAAGAAAATCAACCGTTACAATACAAATTTTAACAATGTCATTAAATTTTTCTTCCCTGTATATTTCACATATTGCCTCAAGGCACCAATACAAATTAAAAAGTTTTTTATTTTTTGCATGGTTTTTCCGATTGCGCATTTTGTTATCTTTATATGCGCCAAACTCCCTTTCATATATTTTAAAATCATCAAGAATTTGGTTAACTCTTTGAATTAACAGCGGTAAAACCTTATCTGCAAGGGTAGGATTTTTAACTAAAAACTCAATTATAGCGCGACAAACATTAGGGTTAATGTCACAAATTGCATCAACAAAGACACCTGCTTTATCATATAAAAATTCTGCACCTCGCATATCACAAAGCATAAGCGCACAGGCTTCTCTTGTAGGGTTTGGATGATTTGTTAAATGAAACGCAATTAAATCAGCTTCTTTTTGAGATTTTATCTCGTTAATATTTATAAAAGCATATGGTTTTAAAAGCTCATTATCGCCCAAAAGCACGCTATATGCCTCATCCTGAGTCATACTAATAGCATTTTGGACTATTAAAAAATTTTCATTAGACTTATTCATAAGATAAAATATAACATAAGCGGCAATTAAAACAGCAAAACTTTAAATTAATATATTTATAAATTAAATTATCGGGTGAAACAGACGAGCATTTTTTTAATTTTAAGTGTATAATTACAGTTAGCAAAAACAGTTAGACAGGTGAAATATGAATTTTTTTAAAAAATTACTAGGTTTAGAATCTCAAGATGAAGGTTACATCGGACTTTCAAGCTTTACGAACAATTCTCATTGCCTTCAAGACAAAAAAGAAGAACCAAAGAAAAATATAAAAAGAGAACCTACATTAACAGAGCTTTTAAAAAGAGCCAATTAAATTAAGCAAGCTTTGAAAAGCTTCCACTCTTGAGAGTGCATGCACCCCAAATGCAACCAATACACCAAGTGCCGCACCACAAAAAACTTCAAAAGGAGTATGCCCTAAAAGCTCTTTTAAGACCTCATAAGGTTTTGTTTCATGATGCTCTACAAATTCTTGTACAACGCGGTTTAATGTTGCTGCTGTTTTACCTGCAGCACGCCTTAAGCCTGCGGCATCTTGCATAATTATAAGTGAAAAACCCAAAGACATTGCAAATTCAATAGATGCAATGCCTTCAATTATTCCGACACTTGTTGCAAGAGCAATAACGCCGGCACTGTGAGAAGATGGCATGCCGCCTGTTGTCGTAAATATTTTAAAATTTATCTTTTTATTTTTTATGTAATGAAAAATTACTTTTAAAGTTTGTGCTATACCTGCTGCCAAAAGCCCTGAGCCGAGTACTTCTAAACCTGTATTAAAAAATTGTACTTCCTGCGCCACTTTATTTAACCCTTTCACACATTTGATCTAAAATTTGCAGAAATATTTGCGATTCCACCCCTGCCTTTTTGAGTATATCATGACAATTAAAAATAAGCTCGCTAAATTTTTCTTTAGCATAGTCAAGTCCAAAAAGCGTAACAAACGTTGCTTTATTTTCTTTTTCATCCTTACCTGCAGTTTTACCAAGCTCATCAGTTGTTGAAATAACATCTAAAATATCATCATAAGCTTGAAATGCAAGCCCAAAATTGCGAGAAAATTCTTGCATTAAATCAAGTTCATATTTGCTTGCACCACCCAACATGGCACCTGCCAATATAGAACATTCAAAAAGTGCAGCAGTTTTATAAGTATGAATATATTTTAAATGCTCAAAATCAACCGTTTGAATATTTTTTTCGGCTTCAATATCTGCACACTGACCCGCAACAATACCAAAAGCCCCTGCTGATTTTAAATACAGATTTACAACTTCTATAAGAATTTTAGTATCAACATAAGCGGGTGTTCTTTCTATTATTGTTTGAGCACCAAGAGAAATAAGAGCATCTCCCGCAAGAACCGCCATAGCCTCTCCAAAAACCTTGTGGTTAGATGGTTTTCCGCGTCTTAAATCATCATTGTCCATGCAGGGTAAATCATCATGAATAAGGCTTTGCGCATGCAGCATTTCAATAGCGCAAGCGCTAGCTAATGCCTGCTCATAAGAATTACTGAATATTCTGCATGCTTCAAGACAAAAAATTGCCCTTAGTCTTTTACCGCCAAGCAAAGTAGTGTATTGCATTGCCTGCCACATTGTTTTGTCATACTTTGCTTTTTGAATTTCTTGCGAAAAATATGTTTCAAGAGTACTGTTCACAAGCTTTTTATAATCATCAATATTCATTTTCTTCCTCTATTATTTCATGTAAGTTTTTCATTATTTGCCTTTGTGTATTTCTGGCGCTTTGCCTTTTTGTGCGGCTAATTTTAGCCTTATTTGCCCCATGGGTGTGCTTTTTTGTTTCTTCTTCTTTTTGCGAACCATATGTTACTTTATATTTATACTCGCGCGCTTCTTCTAAAAATTCAAGATAACTTTGGTAACGCTCTAAATTAATTTTATCTAAATTATTTAAAACAGCACAACCGCTTGAGCATTCTTCACCTTCAATGTGCAAGCAGTCCGAAAATCTGCACTCTTTTGCAAATTTATGTATATCTTCAAACAGCACGTCCAAATCTTTCGGCAAAATAAAATCAAATTTTAAATTCGAAAACCCCGGAGTATCAATTATTCTAAAATCCCCAAAATCCAAAATCTCGCAATGCCTTGTTGTATGGCGCCCCCTGCCTGTTTGCAAACTAACGTTTGAGGTTCTTAAATTAAAATCAGGATTAAGAGCATTTATTACCGAACTTTTGCCGACTCCTGATAAACCGCACAAAACAATGGTTTTACCAATTATTTCTTTTCTTAAATCCTCAAGTCCGTATTTTTCTTTTGCCGAAGTAAAAACAATTTTATATCCTAAAGGCTCATATATTTTTAAAATTTCCCATGTTTGTTTTTTAAATACTGCATCATCAAGCAAATCTTCTTTGTTAAAACAAAGCATGGTATCAATTTTATGATATTTCAAAAATGTTAAATACCTGTTAAGCTGTATAAAATCGAGCTTTGGCTCAAGTAAGGACGAAACAACAACTGCAAGATCAACATTTGCAACACTCGGACGCAGAATCTCGTTTTTTCTTCGTAAAACCTTACAAATAACACTATTGTTCTCAACTTCGACAAAATCACCGGTTAGGACTTTTTGTTTTTGCTTTTTTAAAACTTCACGAAGTTTACATTCAAAAACATCACCGTTGTCGGATTTTACATAGTAAAAATCAGAGTGTATTTTAAAAACCTGCCCTTGCATATATTAATAATAGTTAAA
>CALUYC010000046.1 GCA_944324895.1 Candidatus Gastranaerophilales bacterium | reverse complement strand
GTGTGCTCTTCCGATCTAACTTGCAACTGTGCTATTCTAACGCTTGCACATTGGCTCAAACTCCCTTTACGCGTGAAGTAATTATCGATTCTACGCTACATGGGATTGGCAGAGGCGCAGGTAATTTGTGCAGCGAGCTGTTAATTCAATTTTTAAATACTAATAACAAAACTAAATATGATATTAAACCGGTTTTAGAGACAATTAATAACTTTATTTTGCCAATATACAACAAAACACCTTGGGGATATTCAATGCCATATTTTTTATCGGCAAAAAACGGCTGTCATCCAAATTATGCAAAATTTCTGTCAGAAAACGGCAAACTCAGCTATGCACAAATGAGCTCAATATTAAAAGCAATTCCTCAAGATAAAAAAGCTGTTTACAATGAGGAATGTATTTCTACTTTATTTTCTTTAATGACGATATAAAGTTGTTATGTTCCACATCGCCATCAACTTTTGTTAAAAATACCTGACAATCTTTTTCGTCAGCATCTATAGGAGGCAGGAATTTTAACTCAGCTGCATAATAACTGCTGTCATTTCGCGAATTTAGGGGAACCTTGTTTGCCAAACTGTTAAGTGAAAAATTCCTTAAAAATCCGCCAAAACCTTTGTTTTGGTTTGAGAATTTGGTGTAGATTCTAAGTGTTGCATCGCGTGTAACAAGGTCAAACCTGCCTACAATGAGTGAACTCAGCTGTGGCGACATAGATTTAATTACAATTTTTTCGATTACGTTATCTTTTAATTCTAAATCCCCTTCAATTTTATCAAAGTTGCCTTCAGGGATGTTTAATATGTCAAAGAAAGTCGAGGGGCTTATCATGGCAAGCGGGTTTCTAAACAACGCTGCAAATTTAAGCACATATTCGATTAGGCCAATTTTGCCGATAGTGCCATTTTTAATTAAAAATTTCATCTTGCCGTTTAGTGCCAATGAATCATCGGTTTGGAAATGTATTATTCCACTGGCTTTGCCTGAAATTTCACGCTGTAAACCAAGCATAGAACCAGCCATAATGTCGGAATTGATGTCTTTAACACCAAGTAATAAATCGTATTTATGTTTTACTAAATCACAAGCAATTTTGCATGAAGAAATGCCGTCGGCAATGTTAAATCGGTTAGAAACAATTTTTAGCATGCCGTTTTTATCAAGCGTTAGTGTTGCTTTCAGGTCAGATACATTAATGTCTTTGTATTTGGCTTTTAAAAGATTAAATACGCAGTTTTCTACTATCAAAATACCTGTATCAAAAACTTGTGCATCGTCGACATTTTTAGTTTCATCCAAATTGTTATCATCAGCAGTAACAAGTTTTTCAACGCTTTGCGCGCTTGTAGTATCTATTTTGTTTTGTTGATTTAATGAATTTATAAAACGCTCTATATCGAGATTATCTACAACCAAATTTACATCTTTTATTATAACGGGCAGTTTAATTTCATTAAGCATTGTGCCTGTTAAATTGTAATCAGAGCGCTTAAATTTACCTTCAGTGTCAAGTGTAATATTTTTGCCGCTTGCTTTGAATTTAGCACTTCTTATAAATAATCTTTGAGCAGGAATGGCGACTTTATCCATGCTCATGTCAGCTTTTATATACGGAACCTTAGTATCTGCTATAAGCTCAAGATTTCCCGAGATTTTACCCTTTCTGAACACTTTTTGACCAATTAATACGTTTAAAAATTCGCTTGGAAGGGGGCGAGGTATTGTAAAGCCTATATTTTTCAGCGCACAGGTTTTGACATCTAATTTGCCCCAAATTGTCAGTAACGGGTTAATTTTACTGTTTCTGTCGATGGTTGATGCAATGTAATAGTTGATTTTTTTAATATTAATATTCTTTTCATCAAAATCAATTTCAGCAGTTGCAACTCTATCATAGTTGACAGGGGTTAATGAAGCGCCATCCACAAGTATATCGTTGCCTTTTTTAAGCATAAAAGCTGACCAAATATTTATATCATTATATTTGGATTTATAATATACCAAAGCATTTGCAGTGCCTGTAATTTCAAGCGGATAACCTACGATTTTTGATAAATGATTTTTTGAAAACTCTTTACCTGCAAGCGCTTTTACAATAACGTCAGTCTCAAATGACTTGTAATAATCTTTTACCGTACCTTTAATTTCAACAGTATTTTTTGTATCACCACAGTAATAGCCTTTTATATCACTTAGAGTTATTACACTTGGTTTGATATCGACGTAACCTGAATTAATTGTAAGTTTTAAATCTGCTAAAGGTATAAGCGTTATTTTGCTTTTATTTAAATTTACAAATCCATTCAAGCCATTATTAGTATATTCGACATTGAAATCAAAATTACCGTTAATATCTTTAAAATAAGAGAGCATTTCGTCGCCGTTAGGTAATATAAAATTTGTTCTAAGTAATTCAACAACGGTTTTTATATCAAATTTTTTTGAGCTTGCACTTGCAAAACGTGTTTTTCTTCCTAATTGCAGGTTAAAAAAAACAGTTGATTTATCGATAACCAAGGGGCAGTTATCTATAATTAATTTTTGATTTTTTGTATAGACTCTATTGTCATCTTTAATATTTAGGCTTAGTTTTTTACCATTATTTATAATATCTAAGAGTACATTAAAATGTACATATTTGGGATTTCTTTGTGCTGTAATTTCAAGACCCGAACCATTAAATACAACTTTTTGTGTATCTGAAAAGTCGTATACAATGATACATTTTTTCACATACAATAATGCATTAAAAATATCAATAAAAATATCAGAAGGTTTATTTTTTTCTTGATTTTGCTTGCTACAAAGTGTTGCCAATTTTGAAATATCGGCAAATATATAGTCAGCACCCAGTTTATTGATGATAATTCTTTTATCAAGTATTTTTGAAAACGAAAGTTCGGTATCAAAATTTTTAACATCAAGTATTATAACTTTATCTTTAATTATTTGTAACTTATTTAATTTAACTGCAATATCCGGCTTAAAAGATGTCTTAAGCTCGGGTGATACAATTTCTATGTCGGTTTTAAGGGATTTTTCAAGTTGATGCTCAATAAAGTTAACAAATGTATTGTTTGAAATTAAGGCAGGTAATATTACAAGATAAAAAATATTAATAAAGAGTATTAAAACTGCTATTGAAATAAAGCTAAAAAATCCATATTTTTTTATATTATTCATATTAATTTCCAGTCTGATAAAATTATATCATAAGAATTTTTATGCTATCATTTAAATTATGAAAAAGATATTTTGTATATTTGTAATTACGTTACTATTAGCTCAAAATGCATTATATTCACAAACCCTTCAAGGCAATTTAAGTATGGACGATGTTGTTGTCTTTAGTGATGATAATAAGTTTGGACTTAAAGATAAA
The DNA here is from genome assembly GCA_944324895.1 of Candidatus Gastranaerophilales bacterium. Taxonomy (GTDB): domain Bacteria; phylum Cyanobacteriota; class Vampirovibrionia; order Gastranaerophilales; family Gastranaerophilaceae; genus Galligastranaerophilus. The sequence goes on along the minus strand of CALUYC010000046.1, from coordinate 12,645 downwards.
AACGGCAATGTTGTTGTCGAGGCTAAATATAAAAAACTCATTAGGGTTGGCAAATCATCTTGGATTATTCAAAAAGGCAGTAAGTTTGGTCTTATGGATACCAATGGCAATTATTTGGTTGAGCCTAAATACAGACATGTTGACCGAATATTGGGTAAATATGCCAAATTTGGTAACAGCAAAGATTTTGGTCTATACAATGAAAAAGGCGAAATAATAATTCTGCCGCAATACACGCGTATTGACCCTCTTTTTGGACAGATGTTTTTAACATGTAAAAACTATAAATATGGAATTATAGATTCAAACGGCAATGAAATTCTAGAAAATGAATATGATGATATTTACATGCCCAGTCCAGATACACTTAGAATAAAATATCAAGGCGAATGGTATGAAATAGAGCGTGCTGCCGAGGGTGAAATTGCATTGCCTGAAAATACGCAAAAAATTAGTGTAGACGGCAGTGATCTGAAAATTACAAAAATTATAGCAGACACAGGACTTATATCAGGATATGGCGCACTTACTGCTGCTGATTATCTTTTAAAAGTCTTCACGTCTATCTCTCCTGCTTATGAACAAACAATCGATGAGCTTATGTATTCACAGGGTGCCGAAACGGTTAATATTATTTTTCAGTTAAGTTGGCTTCCTAAATTTCCTGTTACATATATACAAAAATATATTGAAAATTTAAGACATCCGTTAAATGGTCCTCTTTCAGATATTCGTGAAGGTGTAAAAAAACAACTTAGTGAGTAGCTATTGCTAAATATAATGTATTTTTTTGTCCTAGGGTTTTTGTAAACCATCCTGACAATGTTTTTTATTTTTAGTAGCCATTGTTATCTGATTTTAATTTTTGGAACAACAGACATTCCGGGTGCTATATTATATTGTGAAATATCTTCGCAAAATATTATTTTTACCGGAATTCTCTGTACAATTTTTACATAACTTCCAACTGCGTTTTCTGGTGGAAATAAACTGGATTTTGCACCTGTTGCCCTTTGTAAGCTATCAACTTTTCCCTTGAAGCGCTTTTTAGGATAAGTATCGATTTTTATAATGACATCCTGCCCTTGGCGAACTTGTTCGAGTTGCGTTTCCTTATAATTTGCAACGACCCAAACTTCGTCTGACACAATAGACATAAGTGGCTGTGCTACTTGAACGTAATTTCCTTCTTCAACTGTTCTTGCAGATATTTTGCCATCTTGCGGTGCATATATTTTTGTATAAGACAAATTTAGTTTCGCCTCATCAATTTCGCTTTCAAGTCGCTTGATTGTAGCTTCAATTTCCTGACGTTTTGCTATAGCTTGTTGAGTTGCTATGTCTGCCGCTTTTTTCTTCTCTTGTTCTGCTAAATAATTAGCGCTCAGCGAATTATATGATGTTTTAGACGCGTCCAGTTCTTCTTTTGAAACAATGCCATCTTTACTTAGTTTTAAATCTCTTTCATATGTTCTTTTTGCATAATCCAAACGAGATTTGACACTTGATATGTCCTTGCCGGTTTTGGATGCTATACTTATGTTTTCCTGAATATTTTTATGTGATGCGTTTAATTGAGCTTTAGCCTCTAAAAGCTTTGCTTCCTTTTGTTCAAGAGTAACTATGTAATCATTAGGGTCAATCTCAAGCAAAATATCACCTTTTTTAACCTCTTGGTTATCTTTTATATATAACTTTACTACGGGACCACTAACTCTCGGAGCGACAGAAATTATATGTCCTTCAATAAAAGCATCATCGGTAGATTGATAATAATGCGCGTGTAACAAGGCGTAAATCCCTGCAAGTGCTAAGATTGCAAATGTAATTATAGGAACTATTATTCTTTTTTTAACTTTATGATGATGTTTTAGACTATCATTTTTCTTTTGGTTATCCTGTTTGTTGTTATCTTCAGCCATCTTATCTCCTATCTATAGTGACATTTCTACTTTATCAAGCAGATTATTTAAAACCTTATTTAAAACCCTAAGACATATTTGTAGTTCGTTATCTTCAATACCTGATGTCATGACTTTTCTGTATTGTGAAGTAACCTGTGCAAGTTTAGGAAATATATCCTTCGCCTTTTGTGTTAAGTATATTTTAAATACCTTTCGCTTGTTTTTGTCACTTCTGCGCTCGACATAGCCGCCTTCTTCCAATATATTTATTATTCTTGTTATATTTGGGCGATCTTTCAGTGTAATTTCACTTAGTTGGCGTTGGTAAAGCCCATCATGGTGCATTAAAACTTCAATTACAACAAATTGTTCAGGCGTGATATCAAAATTATTATTTTTAAAACATTGCCGGGAATAAATTCTTGTGTAAATCCCCGTAGCAACAAGCATTGCTCCCGGTAGTTTTCTGTAATTTTCAACTTCAGCTTTAATTGTTTTCATAATAATTGCATTTCTTTTTTTTCTTGTGTTATGATTATAACACAAGAAAAAAATACAAACAGTTGATTTATTTATGAAGAAGCTAACAACATTATTAATGCTAATTGTAGCCCTGTCTGCACCTGTTTGCGCAAAAAAAATTGATGTAGAGCCACAAGAAAAGCAAATAGATTATTTAAATATTCAATGGTGGGACGAATTTAACGACAGTACATTGCATGATTACATGCTTTTGTTATTTAAAAATAACCATGATTTAAAAATTGCGCAATTAAAAATTAAAGAAGGTGAGCAAATTGTAAAACAAAGTTTTGCAAACGAACTACCTCAAATTGGTCTTGCGGGCAATGTTGAGCGAGTTTTACGCTCGAGTGATCAATATTTTGGAAAAAGCATGTTAATTCCAAATTTTTCACAAACAAATTTGCTTTTTCCAATTAGTGCAAGTTACGAGATTGATATATGGGGTGCAAATCGTACTAGAACAAAAAGTATTCAAAAACAACTGGATATGATTAAAGAGGACGAGAGAGCAAAATATATTTCCACTACAAGCAATTTTGCTGCAGCATATTATAATTTAGTCAAATGCGACAAACTTATAAAAATTCAAAATGAACTTGTAAGTGCCCAAAATGACTTGTTAAGACTTACTAAAATTAAATTTGATGCAGGAAAGTGCAGTATAGATGACGTTATTGAACAAGAAAAGCTACTAAAAGCCTATCAGGAAGATTTAAATACACTTAATAAAGATAGAAGACTAATTGAAGAAGAAATAATATATGTACTCTCAGATGAGAATATTAAGAATATTTCTGATTGCTCACAGGTAAGCATTCCTAAAATATACTTTCCGGAGCAAATTCCTTCAGACATCATAGAGAACAGACCGGACTATATAATAGCAATAAAAAATCTCGAACATATGGGGTTGGATGTCAAAGTTGCAAAAAAAGAGTTGCTGCCAAGATTTGTACTATTTGGTCAATTTGGTTTTAATGCATACAGATTGAGCAATCTGTTTAACAACAATGCAATTCTCTCATCGTTTGGTGTGACGCCCATATTAGACATATTTACCAGCGGACGGAAAATTGCACATTTAAAATATAAAAAATATCAATATGATGAAGCTTTTGAACAGTATAAACAAGCAGTTTTAAATTCTTATAAAGAAGTAAATGATGCACTAGTCAGCGCTAAGATTTACTCAAAAAATCTAGAAAGTGCAAAAGAACGACTCGAGCTGGAAAATCAAAATTATAACATTGCAAACGCAAGATTTGAAGCAGGCAAGGGTACTATACCTTATTTACTTCAGTCAAAAGAGCGCAAATTGCTTGTGGAAAAAAATATAATTGAGTCTGATATAAATACTTTAATTTCAATAATTAGCCTGTACAAAACCGTTGGAGGCAAGAATCTTACAGAAATAACGCAAAGTATATAATTAACTTAATATTACCAAACAGGACGATGAGACAAGTCTGACACAGTTGTAATATTAAACTATGAATATACTTGTTATAAATGGTCATAAATACTACTGGTATGCAACAGGCAGGCTAAATCGCATACTATTTGAAGAAATAGTTAATTCTTTAAGTAAGGAACATCAGGTAAAGACCACTGTTGTAGAACAAGGCTATGAGGTAGAAAAAGAAATTGAAAAATACAAATGGGCTGACGTTGTAATATATCAAAACCCAATAAATTGGTTTAACGTGCCTTGGATTTTAAAAAAATATTTCGATGAGGTGTTTAAAAACGGGATTTTTTTTAACACAAATGCAAAATACGGCAAGGGTGGGCTGTTTTGTGACAAAAAATACATGTTTTCTCTAACAACGGTTTCAAAGGAAGCAGATTTTAATGATTCAAACGGGTTTTATGATATGCGAAGCGTGGACGATATTTTTATTAGCGAGCATAAAATGCATCAATTTTGCGGTATGAAAAAAATTGACACGTTTTGTATGTATGATGTTATGCAAAATCCTCAAATTGAGCGCAATTTAGACAGACTAAGATTTCATTTGAATAAACATTTTAATCAATAACTTTTAAAGAATTAAAATAAGCTGTCATTTTACTTATGTCATATGTACCATCAGGCTTTTTAGAATTAATCAGTATTTTTATACAACAAAGTTCGGGCGTCTTTTTTAAGGATAATTTTCTTGACAATGTTTGACAATACTCTAAATCAACTTCATCCTGACCTTGCTGAAGAATTCTATATATTTCGGATGCAACAAAGGTTTTGTTATTAAAAATAAAATTATCGCTGATACTGTAGTTCAAAGCTTCAGGCGGCTGTGAAAATATGTGTCCCGGAACACCTTCTTTTTTAAGTTTTCCAATGTATGCTATTAATGCTTTATTTTCAGGGTATTTGCAATATCGTATTATGTTGGCAAGTTTATCTTGTCTTTTTGCAATATAGCGAGCTATACATTGCTCATATAACTTGTCAAACTCAGCATTCCTTTCATCAGGGTTTGAAATAGTGATAACTTTATCAAGCATTTCTTTTGTATACTTTGCGGTTAAAGCATCTGAAAAAGAAAAATAAGTATCATCAGATAACAAATTTATTGAATCAAGTTTTTTTAAGAAAGCGTCAATTTCAGGTCTGTTTTTAATATCTCGCAACTCGTCCTCAAGCCGCAATTTGATTAACATTAAGTATTGCGCAGGCTTAAACCCGAATGTTTTAAAAGCAATAGATTTGTTTAGCGAAACATACCTTAAATTTTTTAAAATATTGTCAAGTACTGATGGATTTTGAACAATAAAATCACTAAACTTTTTCGAGCCTCTTTTGCAGTTGCAATATGAATGTGTCGCTAAATAATTAGATGGCAAACTGTCGCCATTTTCGCAATTTGGCTTTACATGTTCCACACTTGACACATATGATTTTAGTAAATTCATATAAAACAACATTGCTTCGCTTTCATTTAAGCTACAATATTCCGACTCAATCCCTGGGTCTTTTCTTAAAGCCTTGGAAATATATTTAACCAAATATGCATGCGGGTCGTTCTTTGACGATGGTAATTCGGTAGCAGTTTTTATAATTTTTTCCCACAAATCTACATTTTCAGTATTAATCTCACCACTTGATAATTTTATTATTTTTAAAATTACATCTTTTCTAAACTGAATATGTAATTGGTATTGTAAAAAATTTGATAACTTACTTGCTGTTATGTCTTTAGCTATAAAACAGTCTTGCGTTTGAACTTTTCTGATGTATTCATCTAGCTCCTGAGAATTAGCAGCCTTTGCCAGTTCGGATATGCGCGAATATACGCTTAGCTGTTTTTCAATCATATTACTTCGGGCACGCAAATAGGCTATAGGTAAAATGTCGTTCCCATTCTTATCAGGATTAGCTAGTGCAACTTCCTCAAAAAACCTTATAGCATCCAAAGTGTTTTGATTTATTGCATCAGGGTCTTGACTTACAAAATTTTCAATTTTGTTAACTAGGTTAACGCCTTTGAGTTTTATTAACTGCTCAACATCTTTTCTTGACAGCATTTCTTTACCGCAATATGCGCAAGGAATACCTGTTGCATTTTTAAGTGCAAAATTGTAACCAAAACTTATTGGTCCAAGTGGTAAACTTTCAAAATTAGTTGTTGTGCAATTATTAGTAAATCTAAAACGATTGACTGTATTTAAATAATTGCTGTTACGTTTTATTGGACCGTATATATTTATTGGAGATATTTTCATTATATTTTTTAAAGGGGCAAACAAGAAATTATTTGCCCCTTTGTACACTATTTAACTAAAAACTCTGGATTATTAATTCTTATAGCAAAATATGGTAAGGACTTATCTTTTTCAATCATATAAAGAACAAAAGGCTTAGAAAAGTCATATTTAGTACCTCTGCCCGGTATTGGCATTGACATTTCAACAGCTTCTATTATTGATTCATTTCTTAGTTTTGCACCTTTATTATCCATATTAAACTGTATATCGTCGATAGCCTTGGCAATAATATATTTTGTGCCGTTAATCTTTTTATTAACAATTTCATTGTATTCAATTTGGCTATTTAACGATATAAATGGAACAATTAATTCATCTGAATCGCCGAGACATAAGTTTTTATTAGTTTTCTTATCTAGTTGGGCATATAAATCATAGACATTTGACTTAGAATCGGTACGGTATAAAATAATTCTGTCACCGCTTTTTGTTTCGAGTGATACGGCATAATCCCAAGTGTACGCATAAAACAATGGTTTTACCTGCTGTTTAAACCTATTTGCATTATCTTTGAAGCCGAAAAACTTATATTTTTCTTTTGAGCCGTTAAATGATGCATCACCTAAAACATCAAATTCTGACGGGAACTCAACATCTTTTTTAAACAGCGAGTATAATATATAGTCGTTTCTACCCTTGCTTTCCCAATCAATATTATCGAGCACTTTAGATGTTTCAGAGAATTTTTCAAAAATTTCTCTTTGAATTTTTGCCTTTAAGGTTAATGATTTAGGTGCGGCAACTTTGTAGTACGAATCGTCACTAATATCATTTATGCTAAATTTATTTGAGTTTAAAACTTTAACTACTTTAGGGTCAATTCCTTTAAAATTAACCTTTTTAGTTGCAATTAATTCCTTGAAATCTTGCCACACAAGTTGAAAAGCAGGTGTAAAAATATCATGTCTTTCTGCTAACTCGCTTGAAAAGACAGGTTTTTGACAAAGTATAAAAAGACACATAATAAATGTTGTAAAAAATATTTTCTTCATAAAATACCTCCATAACAAAAACAACTTAGCATAAATATATCTTAAGTTATGTAAATAAATAGCATATCAACGGTAAAAAAAATAATTCAGCTGCATTATACTCATACAATAACATTTATGAAAGGAAATTTATGAGAGTGCAAATAAACACAAATACCGCCAATACTTCCTTTGGCATGGCTAAACTCACGCGCAAAGGCAATGAGATAGTAAGGCAGCTTGTAAGTCAAGATATTCCGGTATATGCTTCCTTAAAGCCATACACAACAAAAAATATGCTTAAAAAAATTATAAAAGCCGGCTGCAATGTTGACAGACTTAATGAATTTATGAAAAACGGGACTACTTGCTTTCAAGATAAAAATGCGCAATTTGTAAATAAGCAACTAATGCCGATTACAGGCAGAATGAGTATAATAAAATTTTTAGCAAAAGACCACAACGATGCAGTAAGAACGCTTGATATCGCTCCTGTCGCAGACAATATCCCTCCATTAACCGCAAAGGGACGCGCTCTTGTGGATGCTATACTTGATGTTTTTGATAAAAATTTGTCAAACCCCTCTATATCAAGAAAAAAAGGCATTAAGGTGCTTGATTTAATAAAACCATACATAAATTCTAAAGATCATATAAACAGAATGGCGATACTGTCAGACAAATTATATTCAATTAAATAGAATAAATAACCCCTGTAATTCACAGGGGTTATTTGTAAATTTATGTAAAATATTCAAACATAAACTTAAAGTTTATTTTCCATGACTCCGTACCATAAAATATAAGTGTTGGAAAATTATTTTTTGTGCTTATTTGACGCAAATCGCAAGAAAGATTTGCGTTTATTTTTATCATTACACATCGTGTCGATACGTATTGATAATACTATACCAGCCCTTCTTTTATTGCCTTAACCGCTGCTTGTGTTCTGTCATCCACTACAAGTTTCTGTATTATATTACACACGTGGGCTTTTGAGGTATGTTCACTTATTTTTAATATTTGTGCAATCTCATAGTTAGATTTGCCATCTACAACAAGTTTTAAAACTTCATATTCACGCTCTGTCAGATTTGCATGTGTGGCTTTGAAATTGGCTCTGTTTTTAACTTTTGCCGGAATTATTCCGCAATTCTGCTCTCTAATTATCGGAACTGCTTTTGGATCAATCCATATGGCGCCATCATTTACACTTCTTAAAACCATAGCAAGCATATCTGAATTAATATCTTTTAATACATATGCATTTACACCTGCTTTAAAAGACTCTATAACAATATCGGCACTTAAATGTGAAGTTAGCATGATAATTTTAGTACCTGAATTATTAGCTAAAATTCTCTTTGCAACTTCAACGCCTGATATATCTCCTAAGCCTACATCAATAATGACAACATCGGGGTTATGCACCTTTACCTTTTCAATACCTTCTTTACCGTTTTCAGCCTCGGTAATAACACTAATATCGTCAAATTTTTCAAACAAAGATTTAAGGCCAACCCGCATTAACTTATGATCTTCGATTAATATAACGCGAATTTTTTTATTTATAACATTTGTGTCCATACTCACTCCTAAATTAATGTTGTATAGAGTATAAGAAGTATTTTAGTTAAATTCATTATCAGATATACTAAATTTGTGATGATTTATAGATAATATATAAATTTAAATATATAAATTAATATCAAATAATTTCAACTCACACAAAGTCGATTGAGACGAATTTAATGTGTAATGACTGTTTTAATTATCGGCAAGATTTTTATAAGAGTACGTTACATAATATATATTATAGCTACCTATCGTATAGTATGCATAATAGGCTTATACACAAATATATAGCGATTTATTAATTATTCAAAAATATGCTATAATTAGGCTTGTAAAAAAATGCAATACGGAGAGTCAGAATTGAATAATAGAAATAATACTTATGATGTTGCAATTATTGGTGGCGGTGTCGCAGGTGTTTCATGTGCATATAATTGTTCAAAGTTAGGCCTAAAAACTTTGCTGATTGAAAAAGAATGTTATCTTGGCGGAGACGTTACAGGCGGACTTGTTATTCCTGTTATGAAAACTGACACTAAAAATTTAAATACTCGTTTTTTTAATGAATTAATTAAATATTCAAAAAAAGCAAATGCTCAACTTACGTATGCAGATGGAAATCAAGGTTGGTTTAATCCTGTTACACTTCCTTCAATACTTGAGAAAATGCTCTGTGACGTTAAATGTGAAATACTTTTTAATACAGAAATAAAAAATGTTAACAGTCATGGTAAAACTGTAAAAAATCTAGAAATTAATTTCAATACGTTATCATTACCAATCGTGTCGAAATATTATGTTGATACAACAGGTAATGCATCGCTTGCAAAAATTTTAAAATGCAAATTATGGGATGACACAAACATAAAACAACCTGCAAGTTTAAGATTTTTAATTAGCGGTGTTGATTTAAATTTGTTTGCAAATTTTCTAAACGAAATCGATAAAGACAAAAATGTTACCACTACCTATCGAGACGATACTAATATTCATTTAAGTACAGCATATACATGGGATAACACAAAAAAATGGGCTTTAGATAAGTATTTCAAAACCGCACTTAAAGATAATGTACTAAAAGAGCACGACTTGTCGTATTTTCAACTATTCTCAGTTGCCGGAATGCCTAATACTGTTGCTCTAAACTGTCCCCGTTTAAGAGATTATGATATAAATGACCCATTTGACTACTCAGTATCGCTAATTGAAGCACGGGAAGCAATTTTAAGATTACATAATTTCTTGGTTAAATATATACAAGGCTTCAAGGATTCGTATATATCAAACATTGCTTCAAGAGTCGGACAAAGAGAGACTGTACGGGTAAAATGCAAATATGATTACACTATCAACGATATTATTGAACAGAAAACATTTGAAAACCCCGCGCTTCATTCAAATTATCCTGTTGATATACATTCGAACCAAAAAGACAAGTCTGTTTTGTACAAAGTTTGTTCTTACACATTTCCTGTAGAATCATTAATGTCTGATGATTATGATAATTTATTTGTAGCAGGCAAAATCGCAGGGTGTGATTTTAAGTCCCACGCGGCGCTCAGAGTGCAGTCAAGCTGCATGTCAATGGGAGAAGCAGTAGCGTATAAAATTTTTAAAAATATTAAATAATGTAAATTTTTTTTCATATTTCCTAAATATTCATATGTCATGTGTCGAATACGAAATTGTGTGCTGGTAATAACACATGAAATAATTATATGTAAAATATAGGAGATAAAGAAATGGGATTCTTGGATGGCGTAAGCAACACAGTAAGAAAGCTTATCGGACAACAAAACGCCGAAGAAAGCAATGAAACATCAAACGAACAACAGTCGCTACAAGCAAGCGTATTTGGCGATGACATTGATGAAGACGGCATTGGTGATAACATTGTAGTCAATAAAAACAATGTTATCGAGACAAGTGACGGCTATTATGTTGAAGTTGATTCATCAAAAAACAATTCATTGTATGCAATTATGGCAAATACTTATGAAAACTGGAATGAATTAAGTAAAGATGAAAAAGACCAACTTTTAAATGCTGTAATGGACGCAAACCCTGAAATATTTGGTACATCAACAAATAGTGCATCCGAACAATATGTTAGCGACGGTAATAGAAACAGTATGTTAAGCGGTTCTGACAACAGAACAGAACGTATGCACTCATATATTTACGCTGGTGATAAAATAAGAATTCCAACCAAAGATGAACGCATACAAGAAAATAGCGTAAAAGTTGTAAATGCATCAGAAACAAATAATGCAGAAGATAGGGAACACATACATGTTGGCACAGTTATTGCTACTCCACATGGTACTCAAGAACTTGTTTATGAACCTGACGCAGACAAAGCTGAACTTAAGGCAAATGACAGCGAAGGAACTTCCCTTAAAGACGTAGTTTTGCAGCATTTCGATGAAAATGCCGATGACGCAACCGCATACGCTATTGCGCTTGATCAAGCAAAAGCAAATTCTGACTTAGTTCTTGAAAGAATCAATGAGGGCAGAAACGATAAATTCAGCGATGTTGCAAGTATTCCGCAATATTTGCTGCTTAATGCAGATCTCTACAGCGATAAAGAAGGTGCAGTCAACGAACTAAACATTGTAGAATCAAGATATGAAGATTTTGAAGAAAACAGTGACCTAACATCTGCTAGATATGTAGACAAGCAACTTTATACCTCAGATGTATCCGATGTAGTGATAAATCCTGATTTTGACGGCGAAAATGGTGAAGTTCAAGATGGCAAACAGGTTTATAAGTCAACAGAAGATGCAATTTTAGCACTTTATAAAACTGATTTAAACGACAATGAAATTGCAAATCTTGGCACACCTATAAGCTCAGTAGAAGAAGATAACTCAACTGTAAAAGAAGATTATGGTAATGGTGTGACCGTCATAAGAGACGCGCAAAGCGGCGAAATTATATCGGCTACAAAACCTGTAGAAAAGAATAGCGATGCATTTGCCGTAATTATGGATGGTCTAAAAGATAATGCTGCAAATTCACAAATTGTACAAGGATTAAGCGGCCAAGATGCAATAGATGCACTCAATAATATCTCAGAACCAACAGAGCTCAATATGCAGCCGACTGAAATACAAAGAATTGCTGTATGATGCGATGAAGAAACTGCAAAAGCAGCATTTGCAAATGGTACCGACACGGAGTTTTCTTACCTACAATCTAGCGCAAGCGAGGTATTTTTAAATGCAAAAAACGGTGACGGAGAATACGTATTTGAAAATCTCGTCGACTTGATGCAATACTACGCTGATCCGAGCGATGTAGGTGAAAAAAATGGCAAATCTCTGCTTGACAGATATAATGAAAATCCAAACGACCCTGAAACTCAATCATTAATTGCAGCAGCTGTCCAAAATATTATTTCAAATAATGATTTCTTTAAAAATTCTACATTTGAAATTAATGGCGAAACAGTTGAAGGCAAAGATTTGACCGTACAACAAGCCATGGAATTAAGCTTGATTGGCGAAGATGGCAAGCCTATCGTCGACAGTTTAGTTCTAGGTGATGCAGCATACAATATAACAAGTCCGGCAGAACCAAAGAAAACGGTAATAAATAAAGTGCAATCTCAAGCAGCTAAACCTGCACCAGAGCAGCAAGCACAACCACAAGCACAAGCTGTGCAAGATGTTTCAGAACCCGAACCCAAACCCGAAAATAAACCGGTGACAACTCCACCCGATACACCTTCTGATACAGATACAGATACTGATATAGACACAGATACGGACACTGATATCGATACAGATACAGATACTGATATAGACACAGATACGGACACTGATATCGATACAGATACAGATACTGATATAGACACAGATACGGACACTGATATCGATACAGATACAGATACT
>CALUYC010000045.1 GCA_944324895.1 Candidatus Gastranaerophilales bacterium | reverse complement strand
TTTGTGTATATTTCAAGCCCCTTAATATTATCTGTTTGTACAGTCAATGTATCCTTCATCCTTCGGGTAATGACAGGAGCCAAAACAACCATAATGATTGAAATAATAAGTACGGACACCAAAAGCTCCGCAAGTGTAAAAGCGCTATATTTTTTGGCACTACAAAATTTCAGAGGCATAATATATTCCCCTTTCGTCTCTAATTCATATCAATAACGATATAATTATATCAATAATGATATAACAAGTCAAACAAGTGTAAATTTTATAGAAAACTATTTATATGACCGAGCAGAAAATCAGTGTTAGGGAAATTGTTAAAATGATGTTGCTAAGGCGCAATGTGTCTATTAGTGCGCTTGCAAAGAGTTTAAACGAAAAGTATGGTTACAATATTTCCCAATCAAATTTATCGCGAAAATTAATCAACGAAACTGTTAAGTGGAGTGAATTTCAAGATATTGCTTCAATTTTGGGCTACAAAGTAAGATTAGATGAAAATAAACACTGGAGTGGACTTAGGGTTGAATAAAATTCCCTTGCTTGATAACTTTAATATATTGTGTTAGTTTTTAAGTGTTGAGTATATTTTAGGTATTTTTATGATTAAGCCTTGGAATGAATATTTTTTAGAAATAGCAAAAACTTGCGCATCGCGTTCTAATTGTTTAAGGGCTCATGTTGGAGCTGTTATTGTGGGCGAGGATAAAAAAATTAAGGCAACAGGTTACAACGGCACACCTTCGAAAGTGGTGTCTTGTGCTGAGCTTGGTTTTTGTTATCGAATAAAAAATAATATTCCATCGGGCACAAGATATGAAACTTGCCGTTCAATACATGCTGAGCAAAATGCTATAATTCAGGCGGGACAAGACCGTTGCAAGGGCGCTACAATGTATATTTGGGGACATAACTTTATTTGTATTCTTTGTAAAAGGTTTATTGTTCAGGCAGGAATTGAAAAAATTTATTTACAAAAAGATGAAAACTCCCCTATTGAATTTGTTGATGCAAAAACATTGAGAGAGGAGCTTTCAAATTCTGTTTTAACTGATAAAGATTGTGTTGCTTGTACGAACGACTAATCTTGTATATGCAGTTTTTTAACTTGTTCGTTTTTTTGAGGTTCTTTTTTCTCAAGCGTGATTTTTAATACACCATGTTTAAACTCGCTTTTTGCCATATCAGGGTTAATCGGGTGTTCAAGTTGTATGGTTCTTGAAAATTTTCCATAGCGAAATTCGCTTGTGTGAATATTTTCTTTTTCTTCTTCTTTTTCAAATTTTGATTCCGCATGCAAAACAATGCCGTTTTCGTACAAATCTACGTCAATATCTTCTTTTTTAACACCTGCTAGTTCAACTTTTATTTTATACTCTTTCGGTGTTTCTTTTACCTCTATTGCAGGGCGAAAAGTCATTTCAAGGGGCATATGCCCTTTGTCCATAAACTCCATATCACCAAAAGTGTCCTTTAGAAATCTTGTTAAATCTTCGTGCATATTGTTAAAAAAATATGACGGCTCTCTTTTTATAATGCTAAATTTCATAATATTCCTCCTTGTTAATTATTTTGAACCTTTTTATAGTTATTTTCATTGCCTGAATGTGTAAACTTTTGTAACTTGTTATGCAATTTTTTCTTAAAAAAAGTTTTTATTTATATGTAGTAAAAAATAAGGATTAATTATGGCTATTGGAGCAATAGGCGGATCTGATTGGGAGATGTATAAAAAACCCATAAATTATACATCCGGCGTAAATCCATTTAATGCAGGTGCTACAGGTACTTCAGGCGGTGCAAAACATGTTCAACCAATGGGCATGCAAGAACGTGAATTGGACCCTCAAATGCTTGCGCAAAAAGCTCAAAATTTCCAAAACGGCCTTGGCGGAACAAATAACCCCGATGACCACAAGATATTTTTTGCGGCTTAATTATTTAAATTTTAATTAAAAACCCCTTAGTTTTAAGGGGTTTTTTGTACTATCCGAATGTTTTAAATGATGTTTCGACGTTATTTTGAATAACTTTTTGAACGCTTTCTAATTCTGTTTCAAGAGCTGTGTGCTCTGATTCCAGTTGTTTTAGCCTTAATTCAAGCATTTTATCTTTATTTTGGAATAATGTTTGACGTTCTTGATATTCTGCTTCTGCTGCAGCGTCATCTGTTTTGTCTAAGGTTTCTGTTATCATTGTTTCAGATGTGTTAGAATAGTCAACTTTTTGCCATGAAGAACCTTCTTCGCCTGTGTCATCAGTATATTTAAGCAGTTCTATAAAATAAACTCCTTGAGTCAGAGCATTTTGAAGCATATCGGCTCTGCCTATTTCAGGATCCACGAAGTATTGGTTTTCACTCAAACCTTCGGGTGACAGTCCGTTTTCATCAAATTCGGGTAATTTGGGAACAACAATTTTACCTGAAGTTGTTACCAGCCTGCCGCCAAGACCTGGGTTGTCAGCATCTTGAGCGCGTACAATATCATCATAAGTAAGTTTTCTGTTGTAATTGTATAAATCCGTATCAGCAGCAGTTTTTGCATTAAACAAAAGAGTAGTATTGTTCATTTTGTCGTTATACTCCATTGTCCAATTTTCTGTTTCCTGAGCAAGCATTAAGCGTTCATGAGTAATTCTTTGTGCTTGATACTCATTGTTATTTTTTTGTGCCGTTAATATTAAAAATCTTGCCTGGCTGGCGGACATTCCCATAAGGGTCACTCCTTACTTTATTGTTCCTTGTAGTATTTTCTTCGGCAATTTTTACGATTACTTTAATGTTTCTAGGTATTTTTTCAGTAATTTGAAACAAAACTTTACATATTTAAATTATTAATAAAAAATAAATTTAAATAGACAAGATGAATTGATAATTTATAATGTTAATTAATTAAAAGTTTTTCAAGGAGGTTAGTTAAAATGTTCATTGATGACGAAAATGAAATTAACAATGAAGATACACAGGGGTCTAATAATCCTTTTGAGGTCAAAGATGAAGAAGTTGAAGATAAAGACCAGACTTCCGTTGATGAAGCGGATGAAACTAATGAGTGTGAAAAATTAAAAACTGAACTTGATGATTTAAATAATAAATATTTAAGACTTGCTGCAGATTTTGATAATTTCAGAAAGCGTCAGGCACAAGAGCGCGAAAGCCTTTTGAAATACGGCGCAGCAGATACAATGACAAAATTGCTAACTGTTTTGGATACTTTTGAACGTGCAAAAGAGTCTTTAAAAGATATTGAAGATGCTCAAAGCGTAAAAGACAGCTATGAAGTAGCTTTTAAGCAACTAATTGATACATTAAAAAAAGCCGGATTGGAAATAATAGAAGCGCAAGGGGCGGAATTTGACCCGAATTTACATGAAGCAATAGCACAAACTCCGACAAATGAATATCCTGATAATACAGTTATTTCTCAAATGCAGACAGGATATAAGCTGGGCGATAGAGTTTTAAGGCCTGCACTTGTTAATGTTGCGCTGAATGAGGAATAAAAATGGATTACTATGAAACCCTTGGTGTAAGTAGAAACGCCACAAAAGATGAGATAAAAAGTGCATTTAGAAAACTTGCAAGAAAATATCACCCCGATGTTAACAAAGAGGAGGGTGCTGAAGAAAAGTTTAAAGAGCTCGGCCGCGCGTATGAAACTTTGATGGATGATCAAAAACGTGAATTATACGACAGATACGGTGAAGACGGTCTTAAAAATGCCGGATACAATACAAATGCTTTTGATTTTGACTTCGGCGATTTGGGCGATATATTCTCATCTTTTTTTGGTGGAGGGATGAGCGGATTTTCATCAGGTCGTAGCAATCCTAATGCGCCCCAAAGAGGTGCGGATTTAAGACTTGATATTGAAATTGATTTTATGGAGTCACTTTTTGGTTGTGAAAAAGAAATCAAATTTGATCACCTTGAACCTTGTGAAGTCTGCCAAGGTAGCGGTTTAGACAAAGACGCAAAAGATACGGTATGCCCCACATGTCATGGTCAAGGTAGAGTTCAACAAAGCACAAGAACAATTTTAGGCTCTTTTACATCGGTAACTGTTTGTCCTACTTGCCATGGCAGTGGAAAAAATCCGAAAGCCGCTTGTAAAAAATGCAAAGGGCAGGGTTTGGTTGCAAAAGAAAAATCAATTAAAATAAAAATCCCACATGGAGTAGATACAGGTTCAAAAATCCGTCTTGCAAACGAAGGTGATGCAGGTAAAAATGGCGGCAGAACAGGGGATTTATATGTTGTTTTACATGTTAAAGAGTCGAAAGAATTTTTAAGAAACGGTTATGATATTCATACCAAACTTGATATTACCGTTCCGCAAGCCGTTTTAGGTGATGTTGTTACTATAAATACGATTTATGGTGAAAAACAGATTAACATTCCTCAAGGTATTCAAAGCGGTGATAAAATTACCCTTAAAGATTTAGGTGTTCCTTATTTGGGGTCTGATTCCCAAAAAGGCGCTCATTATGTTACAATAATTGTGAACACTCCCAAAAAATTATCCGAAAGGGAGGAAAAACTTTACAGAGAGCTTTTTGAACTGCAAAAAGGTGCAAAAAAAGAGGATAGTCTTTTAGACAGGGTTAAAGCTACGCTTAAAAAATAGGAGAAACTATGAAAACATTATGGGGCAAGGGGATTAAACTTTTTATAAGTTTGTTTGTATTTTTGATGTTCTCCCAAGGTGCTTATGCCTCAAAGCTTCCCATTGAAGTATGGGAATATGTAAAAGAGCAGCTGCCTTCCTCAACTCAGCGTTTTGACTCTGTAGTTGTTGTTTCAAATGATGTAATGTATATTCCGTTGTATCCTGCGCAGACTAATGCGGTTGCAAATTTAAAAATAGAATACACTTATCCTGCAGGAAAAACCTTAAAAGATAAGCCTGAAATTGTAGTTTTTAACAATAATTTTGTTTTATTAAAACTTTTTAAAGACAAAAGCGGCGATTACACCCTAACAAGTTATGAAGATTTCCCCATGAAGGTTAAATTGGGTGTAATGCCACAAGATATGCTTGTTCCGCCGGGGTTAAAAATGCCTGAAAACTTAAAACTTGTTTTGGGCGATTTAGTAATTCCCTCCAAAGAAGAGGGCAATTTGGTCTATTTGAATAAAGATAAAAGTAAAAAATTGTCCGATACCCTTATGAAAAACGAGTTTATACCGCTTGCGGAGCTTAAAAACAAAAAGACTTATATCACAACAGGAAACTCAAAGTTTATGCTTGTTTATGATGATAATTCAAAAGCACCTTTGTACGAGCTTAAGTTAAGCTCACTGCCATCAAAAATTGTAGCGTCAAATTCAACAAAATTTGCCCTTGTTGTGTATTTTGCAAATAAAAATCTTGAGATAATAGATTTGAAAAATGAAAGAATTTTAACACAAATTCCGCTTGATGATATTGCAAAAGATGCTGATATTGATGTTCATACTAATATGGCTTATGTAAGTTCGCAAAATGCAAATACAATATATTGCGTGGACTTGAACTCTGCAAAACTTGCCAAAGCTATAAGATTGGAACAATCACCGTCTCGCCTTGCAGTTTCGACGGATGGTACCTCGATTGTTTTTGTAGACGGAGTTTCAGGTGAATTATTTACTTTGAAACTTGGGGAAAATGCTCAAGTTAACCCTGTTTCAAAAGAAAAAAATATCTCTAAAATATTGTGCGATGAGCAATTTATCTATGCCATATCAAGAACGCAAAACAAAATGTTTGTATATGACAGAAACACTTTGGCACTTGTCGATGAAGAAAAGTTGAACGAAAAACCGGTTGATGCAATTTTATATCAAAATAAAATCTACATCCTTTGCGCAAAAGAGGGTGTTTTAGACATTTATGACAATGTTCAAAAGAAAATAATTTTATCTCAACAACTTGAAAAAGACGGCTTTTATTCAAAAATTACTCTTGTGCCTGATCAACACAATATTCTTATAACAGGTGTTAATTCAAAGAAATTTCTACTTTTTGACCTTGAAAAAATGAATCTTATTAAAAAACAACCTGCGCTTATTGATGTTTCAAATATAATAATAATGGATAAAACAAAAGTTCAGGACTTGTAAAATGCAAACTTTAAATGAATTCAGCGACAGTGCGCAAACGGTTCTTTTGGATTTGGAAAAAACCCAAAAGGAGTTTTGGAATATTGACAGAAATACAGCAAATTTTTTGAATATGCTTATAAAAATTCATAATTCAAAAAATGCACTCGAAATAGGTACATCAAATGGCTATAGCGGTATTTGGCTGGCTGATGCATTAAAGCAAACGTCAGGAAAGCTTACAACAATAGAGTTTTGGGACAAAAGACAATCTGTTGCAAGAGAAAATTTTGCACTTTGCAAGGTTGATGATGTTATAGAAACAAAGTTGGGCTCGGCACTTTTAATACTAGATGAAATGAGTGGCGAAATTGAACAAGGCTTGCGCGAGCCTTTTGATTTCATCTTTATCGATGCCAATAAACTTGAATACATTGAATATTTTCATAAAATTGACCCTCTTTTAAAAACAGGCGGGATAATTGCCGCCGACAACACAATTTCACACGCTAAAAAAGTTGAACCGTATTTAAAGGCTTTGAATGAGCATCCGTCTTATCAAAATCAAATGTTAAATTTTGAAGCAGGATTGTTTGTTTCTTTGAAAATCTAGGTTTGCGACGGTTGAGGAGTTTCATAGACGGTTAGTGCGTTTGAAATACTTATTCCGCCTGTTTGTGCAGGTGAATTTGTAACTTTACCGTTTACATAAATTACACTAGAACCGCCGCCGTCAAAGTTCATTGCATATGTGCAGCCAAGACCCTTCATAATGTATGCAAGTTGTGTTAAAGTAACGCCTACCGAGCTTTCTTCGCGACCGTCAATCGTTACTATTATAAGTTCGTTTTTGTCATTATAACCAACTGCCGAGCGTGGATTTCTGCCTGTAATTGAAGTTAATTTTTCTTCTGTTACATCAACATAAATTTCGCCGTTTTTGACTAGATAAGGGCCTGCACCAATTATATGGTCTGCGCCTTTAAATGTTTCGTTCATTTTTATGTCATAGGTTATATTCCTTTCTAATGCTAATTTATCAAGTATTTTTGCAGGTGCACTTATAACAAAACCGTCTTTTGGAATTGCAATTTGATTTGCGCTCATTGCAATTATTCTTCCGTTTGATACTGCTGCAACTTTGCCGTATTTTGGTGCCATTGGCGACATATTGCCCCAATGTGGTGTGTAGATAATTGTATATGTGCTTAACATTCTAGGTTGGTTTATGTTATCTGCCTTAAGGGTTGATTTGTTTGATTGTATTGTTATATTCATTGCCACTTTGTCCATTACAAAGCGTGTTTGATTGTTTTCTTTAATTATTCCGATGCCTACACGATTGTATATAGGGCCTGTTAAAACTTCACCGTTTATTACAAGTGCGCCCAAGGGTACACCTGTCTGCGGTTTAAAGTAACCTGCATTAACTGCAATTATTGAGTTGTTTTTTTGTGCTATTGTTCTTATCTGCGCTCTTGAATTAAGTTTTGTGCCTGCAATTTCAGGTTTTATATTAAGAGATGCATTTGCACTTTTGTCAATTTCTACGATGTTTATTTTCACAGGTCTTTGATTGATATATTTTGTTAATTTGATGTGTGCTACGCCATATGCGGGGTATGTAATGTTTTTAGCGGGGTATTTTTTACTTATTCTTTGAACAAAATTTTCTCTATTTATAATTTCATTTTGCATTGGAGAAACGTACGCAATTTTATCTTCACTTGCTTGATTTTCGCCAATAAAAATCGGGTGGCTTGAGCTTAGAGCTTTGGAGCAGACACCCGATGTTACAGTTATGCATAGTGTTACTATTGTGGCCAAAATTATAGTTTTGAGCGTGGCCGGCGGGACCTTTTGCTTTATTTGCCCTATTTGTCCCGACGTGCAAGAGATGCTGGTGGTGATTTCTGCCGCGCTCATTTTTTGCTCCGTCCGTTTGCGTTTTTATCTATCTACTACTATTGTAACACACATTTACAAACCCCGCAACCCCTTTATTTATGGTATTTTTGACACTTTATAGTTTATTGCAAAAATATTTTTTCCGATTATGTCATTCTTATTGTTTTTTGAATAAGTGTAATTTTGTTACATTCAAAAATATTAATTTTCTTTACAATTAATGCTAATATGTGTAATATTATTATTGTAAATTGGAGTAAAATATATGCTGATAGAAGAAATTTTAGAATTAACTGTTTCAAAAAAAGCAAGCGATTTGCATATTTCAGCTGACTTGCCTCCGGTTTTACGTATTGATGGCGAACTTGTAAGAACAAATTTACCGGTTTTGACTGGCGAAGATGTAGAAACTGTTGTGTTCCCTATTCTTACAAATGAGCAACGACGTCAATTAGAACAAAATTGGGAGCTTGACTTTGGTTATGGGCTCCATGGTGTTGGACGTTTCAGGGTTAACGTTTATAGAGACAAAGGCAATTATGCTGCTGCATTTCGTACAATTAACTCTGAGCCTCCAAGTTGCGATGAGTTGGGTTTGCCAGAAATTGTCAAAAAAATTGCACAAAAGCCGCGTGGTTTGATTCTTGTTACAGGACCTACGGGTTCAGGTAAATCTACTACGCTTGCTGCGATGGTTGACTATATTAACTCAAACAGAACCGAGCACATTTTGACCATAGAAGACCCTATTGAGTTTATTCATACCTCTAAAAAAAGTATTGTTCACCAAAGGGAGTTGGGGCAAGATACGCGCTCTACCGCAAATGCTCTTCGCTCAGCCCTTCGTGAAGACCCCGATGTTATACTTGTCGGTGAGATGCGGGATTTAGAAACAATATCTTTAGCTCTTACTGCTGCAGAAACCGGCCACTTAGTTATGGGAACACTTCATACTTCTTCTGCTTCACAAACCATAGACCGTATTATTGACGTTTTCCCACAAGGCCAACAACAACAAATCAGGCTTCAGCTTTCAAACAGTTTGATAGCGGTGTTCTCTCAGACATTGTTACCTAAACTTTCGCCTGATGGTGTTACAAAAAAAGGTCGTATAATGGCACAAGAAATAATGATTGTTAACAGTGCTATATCGAACCTTGTAAGAGAGCAAAAAACCGCGCAAATATATTCAGCTATTCAAACAGGTTCGGGCATTGGTATGCAAACTCTTGAAATGGCTTTAAGCGATCTTTATAAACAAAAACTTATTACAAAAGAAGACGCTTTGGCAAAAGCTCAATATATTGAAGAATTTAAGCGTATGATTGGTGCTGACGGTCTAAAAAGCGCTAGAATGAGTTTGGGTCAGTAAAAATAAAAAAATGTTTGCATAAAAACTTGTTCTTGTTAGAATAATTATATAAAGTTAATAAAAATGTAATAGAATGTCCCAATTTAGGACATTCTATTAATTAGAAGATAATTACACCTGTCATGCAAAGGAGATAAAATGGGTATTAAAGGCAAAAACGACAAAATGGTTGTGCTAGCATGCGAAGAATGTAAAGAAAGAAACTACACAACAACAAAAAA
>CALUYC010000044.1 GCA_944324895.1 Candidatus Gastranaerophilales bacterium | reverse complement strand
TATTAGAAGCAATCAGGCTTTTGGGCTTAGGCGATAAAACAAAGTTTTACCAAGCTTCAACTTCCGAATTATTCGGTAAAGTTCAAGAAACACCGCAAAAGGAAACAACTCCTTTTTATCCGCGTTCACCTTATGCTTGTGCAAAATTATACGCATATTGGATTACGGTAAACTATCGCGAAAGTTATAATTTGTTTGCTTGTAACGGTATTTTATTCAACCACGAAGGCCCACGCAGAGGTGAAACTTTCGTTACAAGAAAAATCACTCGTGCCGCTGTTAGAATTGTTCTTGGCATGGAGGAAAAATTATACCTTGGAAACCTTGATTCTAAACGTGATTGGGGTCATGCAAAAGATTACGTTGAAGGTATGTGGAGAATCTTGCAACAAGATAAACCTGAAGACTTTGTTCTTGCAACAGGTGTAACAACTTCTATTCGTGATTTTTGTAATATGACTTTTAATGAACTCGGTGTTGACCTTGTTTGGGAAGGCAAAGGGGTTGATGAAAAAGGTATAGATAAGAAAACAGGTAAAGTTATTATTGAAGTTGACCCGAGATATTTTAGACCTGCAGAAGTTGACCTTCTTTTGGGTGATAGTGCAAAAGCTCGCCAAAAATTGGGCTGGACTCCTAAATATGACCTTAAAACCATGGTTTCTGAAATGGTTGAAGAAGATATGAAAGAAGCTAAAAAAGAAAAAGTATTAAAAGAAAAAGGTTATCAGGTTTTAATCCCGCAAGAAGCATAAATAAAGGGGGAAATATGAAAAAAATTTTCTTAACACTAGTGCTAATGCTTGTTATGACGCCTGCATTTGCAGCAAGTAAAACGGTTGTTCAATGTCTTAATTCTTTTTCATCAGATAATCCGTCTTCATACTTTAGTGCTAAAGTAATGAAAGAAATGGAGTATAAAAACGGAATTTATTTAAGAGAAAATTCCATAATTAATGCTAAAGTTGTAAAAGTTGTCGATGCAAAGCGTGCAAAGCGTGATGCTTATTTTGTAATTAAGCCGCTAAGTTATACTGACCCTGTAGCAGGTAAAACATATAACGTACAAAATTTGGGTGTAGAGGCAAAAGTCGTTGGTTACAAGCCTTTTGATGCCGCAGAAACGGCAAAAAAAGCAGGAATTAGTGTTGCCAATTTCTTTGTACAAGGTTTTAGTACAATTTATCACTTTAGTGACGGATATATTCATCCGAAAGCACGCAAGGGGCGTTTTGAATCAGGTGTTCAAAATGCTTATGACAATTCAATTTTGTCATACATAGAAGAAGGTGACGCCTTAAAAGTCAGAAGCGGTGATTGTTTGGCGTTAAAGTTTTATGAAACAAAAACGCCAAAGTGGAAATTTTGGAAAAAATAAACTTATTTGTTAAATTCCATAAAAAACTCTTTTAAGAATTTAAACCCTTCAAGGTAAGATTTTGTGTCTATTCTTTCGTTTGGAGAGTGCATATTTTCAATATTTGCAACGCCAATTAAAACAGGCTTAAACTGCTTGTTGTATTTGTTTTTTTCATTAGCGTAAACATGTGTTTCTGCGCCTGCATGAAAAGAACTTACATCAAGCCTTATACCTGCTTTTTTGGCAGCTTCTCGTCCTATATTTACAAGCGTATCATCATCCGATTTTTCAAAAGCTTTTAAGTGCTCGGTTGTTTCTATTGTAATATCTACATTCTCGCCATATTTCTTTTTAATTTCATCTGCTATATTTTTATATGCATCAATCAATTCTTTTTCAAACCAAACATTTGAACTTCTTATTGAATAATGTGCGCAGGCAGTTGTGTTTATAACGTTATCGGTACAATTTTTTGCAATATACTGATGCGGATTTTTGGCTTTATGTGCTGATTTTAAAGTGCGCTCAATTCCGCCTGCAACAATACAGCCTAAGTTAGCAGATGTTACAATTCCAAGCTCGTCTTCGTTAATTACGCCAATAGGAGCAATTTTAACGTAGTCGGCAATAACTTTTGCAGCGTTAATTCTGTCTTTTTTGCCTATATCAAGCCCGCTGTGGCCGCCTATTTTTGTTTTAACGGTTACATCAAGCTTTGTATAGCTTGCGCCTGAAATTTCAAACTTGCCAAGCTCAGATGAATCAAGCACAAGTATGTATTCGCTTTCTAATTTTGAAAAATCAAGATTATGTATGCCGTTCATACCTTGTTCTTCATCGCGTGTAAAGACAAGTTCCAAGCCTCCATGTTTTAAATTTTTATTTGTGTTAATGTCGCAAGCAAGTCTTATTGCTGCAGCAACACCTGCTTTATCGTCTGCACCCAAAGTTCTTGATTTGTCCGTTTCGATAATATCACCGTTTATAACGATATTAACGGGGCTGTCATCTCCAACTACATCCATATGAGCACTTAAAAGCAAGGGTTTTTTTGTACTGTCAGTAGGCTCAATATATGCATAAACATTGCCAAAGTCATTTTTTTTAGCGTTTATGCCTTCTTTGGTTAAAATTTCAACAATTTTATCTGCAACATTATCCTCAGCCATAGATGGCGAAGGAATTTTTGCCAGTTCTACAAATGTTTCAATGAGTTTATCCATTTAATACATCCTTACAACTTCTTTTACTTTATCCAAAATAATTTGAGCTTCTTTTTGAGCTTTATTTGAACCTTCAAGCAAAATCTCTCTTACAAGTTTAGGGTTGCTCTCAAGCTCTTTTCTTTTTGCCCTGATTGGCGCAAGAATTTCATTCACTTTATTTGCAAGCTCACGTTTACACTGAGCGCAGCCGATTTCACCCTTGCGGCATAGCGAGTCAATTTCTTTTACTTTTTCTTCGCTGTCAAAAATTTTCCAATAATCATAAACCACTTCGCAATCTTCAGGATGCCCCGGGTCATCTCTTCTTAGGCGGCTTCTGTCGGTAATTGCACTCATTATTTTCTTTTCGGTTGTTTTCT
>CALUYC010000043.1 GCA_944324895.1 Candidatus Gastranaerophilales bacterium | reverse complement strand
GTTTAGGTAAAACGGCACCAAACCCTGTATTATCGACTCTTAAATATTTTAGAGATGAATATATTGCACATATTAAAGACAAAAGGTGTCCGGCGGGCGTTTGCACTGCGCTTAAAGTTATTAAAATTAACGAAGAACTTTGCAAAGGTTGCACAAAATGTGCAAGAAATTGTCCTGTGGGTGCTATTGAGGGTACTGTTAAAAATCCTCATAAAATTAATCAAGAAAAATGTATCAAATGCGGTGCTTGTATAAGCGCATGCCCGTTCAAGGCAATATCGCAAGCGTAAGAGAGGTAGAATATGACAAATACATTATTTATAAACGGAAAAGAATGTGAATATACAAATGAACCGAATTTGTTGGAAGTTATTAGAAACAACGGTTTTAACGTACCTACATTTTGCTATAGACCCGATTTAACGCAGTACGGTGCTTGCAGGATGTGTGTTGTTGAAATTGAAGGCAGGGGAATACAGTCATCTTGCACAATGCCGCCGGAGCCGGGTTTAAAGATTCATACAAACACAGAAAAAACAAGAAGAATAAGAAAAATTGTTCTAGAGCTTCTGCTTGCAAATCATGATAGAGAATGTACAACTTGTGACAAATCCGGTAAATGTGAACTTCAGCAGTATGCTCAAGAATACGGTATTAAAGATATTAGATTTGCAAAGAAAAAGCCACAGGAATACTTACCAATAGACGATTCAAATCCATCTATTGTGCGCGATCCTAACAAATGTATTCTCTGCGGCGCGTGCGTCAGGGCATGTAATGAATTTCAAGGACACAGTGTGCTTGGCTTTGCAAATCGCGGTTCAAAAACTGTTGTCCAACCAATGGCAGGCAAAGCACTTGGTTCGGTTGATTGCGTATTCTGTGGTCAATGTCAGGCTGTGTGCCCAACAGGTGCATTAACCATAAAGTCTGATATAGATAGAGCCTGGGATTTAATTAACGATAAAAATAAAAAAACAGCTGTTCAAATGGCACCTTCCGTTCGTGTCGCGCTTGGTGAAGAATTTGGACTAAAAGCTGGAGAAAATGTAATTGGCAAGCTTAACGCTGCATTAAGACAACTTGGATTTGACCTTGTTTTTGATACAAATTTCTCTGCTGATTTAACAATTATGGAGGAAGCAAGCGAATTTATAGGTCGCTTAACAAAAGGCGAAAACTTGCCACTATTTACATCTTGTTGTCCTGCATGGGTAAGGTATCTTGAAACACAGCATCCTGATATGCTAAAACACCTTTCAACATGTAAGTCTCCGCAGGGAATGTTGTCGCCTATCATTAAAGAGCTTGTTCCAAAGCACTTTGAAGGTTATACAAATGATAATCTCTACGTTGTTTCAATTATGCCATGTACAGCTAAAAAAGCAGAGGCAATCAGAGGACAGCTGTTTGATAACGGTAGAGCGCAGACAGATATTGTTCTTACAACGCAAGAAATTGCAAGAATGCTTAAATCTGCTGGTATTGACCTTGCAACAATTAATCCTGAACCCAACGACTCGCCGTTTGGTCAATATACAGGTGCCGGCACAATATTTGGTGCATCAGGTGGTGTTGCTGAAGCTGCTGTTCGTACGGCTTACGAGTTTGTAACCCATGAATCACTTGACAGTATTGACTTTAAACCGCTGCGCGGAGTAGATAAAAATCACAGATCAAAAGAAGCTGAGATTGACATCAAAGGCACAAAAGTTAAGGTTCGGGTTGTTTCTACTCTAAGAGAGGCAGAAAAATCTATTAGAGAGATAAAAGAAGGTAAGGCAGATTTTCACCTTTTAGAAGTTATGGCTTGCCCTGGTGGCTGCGTTAATGGCGGTGGGCAACCAAGAAGTTGTGATAACTCTAAAATCAAAGAACTTCGTGCAGAGGGCTTGTATAAAGAAGATTCCGAACTACCATTAAGAAAGTCACATCAAAATCCTGATATTATTAAACTGTACGAAGAATTTTTAGAAAAACCAAATTCTCATAAAGCGCATGAATTATTGCATACAACATACGAAGATATGTTTAAGAATTCATACAGAGATTTAGTGTAGAATTAATAATAATCGTAAAATCGGCACTTTATCGGTGCCGATTTTTTATTGCAAAAGTATATTTTTCTATGTAAAATTATAAGCGGAGAGTTGTCCGAGTGGTTTATGGTGCGGATCTCGAAAGTCCGTGCAGGCTAATTACCTGCCGAGGGTTCGAATCCCTCACTCTCCGAATTTAAATATGTCAAATATAAAAATTTTAGATTGCACGCTAAGAGATGGCGGATATGTTAATAACTGGGATTTTGGACGTGACGTTTCAAAATCGGTTTTGTCATTACTATCCAAAGCAAATATTGACTTTATTGAAGCAGGTTTTTTGTCTGATGCAACAACGAATGTCGATATGACAGTATTTAACAGCATTTATGATGTTGCTAAAATTTTACCCGATAGTTTTAACACAAATAAGCTTGTACTAATGATTAAAACAGAGCAATTTGACGTGGCAAAATTACCAAATGCAAGCTGTTCTGACATCAAGACACTACGAATAATATTCAAAAAACATAAGCTAAAAGAGGGACTTCAATGTTCAAAAATGCTTATGGATAAAGGATATAAGATATTTATAAATCCAACATTTTCTAATCAATATAGCCAAGATGATTTTTTACGTTTAATTAAAAAAATAAATGAAATCAAACCCTTTGCTTTTACAATAGTTGACTCTATCGGTTCGCTAGATACTGATAACACATTAAAATTACATAAAATTTTTGACGAAAATTTAAATAAAGAAATTGCATTGTGCTATCACTTTCATAACAACCTGCAAC
>CALUYC010000042.1 GCA_944324895.1 Candidatus Gastranaerophilales bacterium | reverse complement strand
GTATTTAACTGGGAAAATGAAATAGAGAAATTTGCTCCAAACCTTAAATACCTTGTATTATCAGGTGTTGAGAGAAGATCTCAATTTAAAAATATTCCCAAATACGACGTTATTATAACCTCCTATGCGCTTGTAAGACGTGATATTGCAGAACTTAAAAAATATGAATTCAGATACGTTATTTTAGATGAATCTCAAAACATTAAAAACGCAAGTTCTCAAACTTCTCGTGCTGTAAAAGAACTTAACTCGAAGCACAGACTGGCGCTTAGCGGTACTCCGATTGAAAACAGACTTGAAGAGCTGTGGAGTATTTTTGATTTTCTTATGAGCGGATTTTTATTCGATGCAAATGAATTTAACTATCGCTATGTTAACCCGATTGTTGAAAAAGAAGATAAATCTGTTGAAAAACGCTTAAAAGGGCAGATTTTCCCGTTTATCTTACGCCGTATGAAACGGGATGTTGCAAAAGACTTGCCTGATAAGATTGAATCTGTTGCGTACTGCGAACTTACACCTGAGCAAAAAGACTTGTACTTACAGGTTCTTGACTCAACTAAAGAAGAGTTATTTAAATCTATTGAAACGGTTGGTCTTGAAAAGTCTAGAATGTCTATTTTCTCTGCACTTTTAAGACTGCGTCAAATCTGCTGCCACCCAAGGTTGTATGACAAAGAAGGAACTTTGGGCATAAACGAATCGGGTAAATTTGAACATTTACAGGAAATGCTTGAAGAAATTATCTCGGAAGGACACAGAATACTTCTTTTCAGCCAATTTGTCGGCATGCTTGATATTATCAAACAATGGCTTGAAACAAAAGGCATTAAGCACGAATACCTCTCAGGTGCTACCAAAAACCGTCAGGAAGTGGTTGAAAGATTTAACAATGACCCGACTATACCGATTTTCCTTGTATCGCTTAAAGCAGGGGGTACGGGTCTTAACCTTACAGGTGCCGATTATGTTATTCATTATGACCCATGGTGGAATCCGGCTGTTGAAGATCAGGCAACAGACAGAGCATATCGTATCGGTCAGACAAAGAAAGTTTTTGTTTACCGCTTAATTACAAAAGGTACGGTAGAAGAAAAAATCCAAAGACTAAAATCTAAAAAACGTTCGCTTGTGGACAGTGTTATTTCAATCGATAGAAATATTGCAAAAACACTTACTTTCCAAGACATTAAAGACATCTTCAGCGTTTAGTTAAGTGCTACAACTTCCATTTCAAGCTTATCTTTAAAAGCGCGCATAATGTCATCCTCAAGCTGCGGGTCGTTTTTTACCCACAAATTTGAACTTGTAACCATCTGAACACGCTCATCGTTATCATCTGCAAAATCAATAATAACGGGGTCATCACCCTTATATTTTGCAAGTACTTCTTTTAAATAAATGTTTTCTTCAAACCCTAAATCTTTGTTATATTTAATTTTTACAAGATTTATTGTCCCGATGGGTTTAATTTCTTGCACAACAAGATTAATTTGCTCCTCGCGGTTTTGGATTTTTCCTTTTATAATAACGCGCTCCTCACTGTTCATATACTGCCCGCAAGCTTCAACAGTTTTTGGGAACATAACGACTTCAACTCGTCCGGTTAAATCTTCGATAATACCTGTTTTTAAAAACTTAGAAGGGTCTTTTCTTGTCGCTTTTTGCACAACTTGAGATAAAAGCCCGCAAATCGTAACGCTTTTATCGTTTTCAGGATTTTCCAAAATATCGCTTACCGTATCTGTTGTGATGTATTTTAAAGTATCGCGAATTGAAGATAAAGGGTGTGATGTTACATAAATACCCATTAAATCATGTTCAAACTGTTGAATTTCTGAATCAGAAAATTCATCGTCCGATGACCCTAAAAGCTCAAAAGTCGGGATATTTAAATCTTGAGCTTCTTCGCCCAATGCTGCAAAAAGGCTCACTTGCCCGCTGCTTTGTGCTTTTTTATCTTTATGAACATACTCAACAACATTGTCAATATTATCCAAAAGTTGTTTTCTGCTTTTTTCAAGACCTGCAAAGGCACCTGCTTTTATTAAACTTTCAAGAGTTTTTTTGTTCAGGCATTTACTATCAACACGTGAACAAAAATCAAAAAAGCTTTCAAATTCTTTATTTTGGCGTTCTTTTTCAATCTCATCTATAACCGCACCGCCAACGTTTTTAATTGAGGCAAGTCCAAAGCGTATATTGTCGCCATCAGGGAAAAATTGCGAAGATGATTTATTTATATCAGGCGGCAAAACTTTGATACCTAAAGCCTGACATTGCAAAATATACTGTTGTGTTTTATCCTGATTGTCCGCTTGAGAAGTTAAAATTGAACACATATACTCAACAGGATAATGAGCTTTTAGATACGCTGTTTGATAAGCAACAAAAGCATATGCGGCACTGTGGCTTCTGTTAAAGCAATATTTGGCAAAGCTTTCAATCTGTTCAAAAAGCGCAGCAGCATCTTTATCGGACATACCGTTTTTAGCTGCACCTTCGATAAAAATGCCCTTTTGTTTTGCCATTTCATCAAGCTTTTTCTTACCCATCATACGACGAACCATATCCGCACCGCCCAAAGTATAACCTGCAAGCGTTTGGAAAATTTGCATAATTTGCTCTTGATATACGATTGTGCCGTATGTGTCTTTTAAAATTTTCTCTAAAAGCGGATGGGCGTATTCAATTTTTTGACGGCCATGTTTCCTATCCACAAAGTCTTTTACCATGCCTGATTCCAAAGGTCCGGGTCTAAACAGAGCAACAAGCGC
>CALUYC010000041.1 GCA_944324895.1 Candidatus Gastranaerophilales bacterium | reverse complement strand
GGGCTTGCAATTCTTTTACCGTCGGTAATTGAAACAATTTACCCTGATAAAGCAGCAACATTGGCTGATATTTTAGAACCTATTGCTCCAAATCTTAAAGGTGAAGCAAGTGAAGCAAAACAAGTCGCGGTTGCTGTTGAAAAATGGCTTTTTGAAGTTGGCGTAAAAGAAAAGCTTGAGGATATGGGATATTCAATGTCTGATGTTGAAAAGCTTACAAATCTTGCTTTTACAACTCCTTCTCTTGACGGATTGCTTGCAATAGCACCAAATGAGGCAACAAAAGAAAGAGTAGAAAAAATCTACAAAGATTCAATGAAACCCATTGGTTAAATAATTTAAAAGCCTCCTTTAAGGAGGCTTTTTTTAAGGTGTTGTTGTAGCTGCTGCGGCTTTAAATTTAACACCGAGTTTGCCTATTGCAAACTGGTATCTGTCGCGACCAACCATATTAGGTTTTTTTGCGCCGTTTACATCCACAGCTATTGCCACACAAGCTTTTGTAATATTTACAGGCGTTTCTTCATATGCTATTACTGATTTTACTGTTTGTTGACAAGTATTATCATATTGAAATCCGACAAGAGTGCCATCAGCTAAGACTGCAAGTGATTTTGAGCTGAAATCTATTTCAACGGCACTTGCAGGGTCTGCCCAAACGGGCTGCATAAGCATTGTTGTTGTTGCGCTTTCAGAGGTGGCAGGAGCACCATCCAAACAATTTGTTTGAGCATCAGAGTTGCAAGTTTTAATGTAAGACACATATTTACCGTAAAGGTCTCTAATGCAATTACTGTCATTACAGTTAACAGACCCCATTGAATGAGAGGTAGTCTCCAACATAACAATTTGTTTTGTTGCATCGTTAAACGCTGTATATGTTTTTTTAATTACGGCATCAGCTTGTTTTCTGTCTAAATCAACACCACTAATAAGTGAAGGTATGGTAATTGCTGCCACTACCCCGATAATTGTCAGAGTAATTAAGACTTCTGCTAAAGTAAACCCTCTTTTTATATTCATAAGTTTGCCTTTTGAAACTTCTATAAAAATATTATAGGGGGGCTTTGCAAATATTGCAATATAATTAATGCTTTTTAATGAGCTTTAAAAATTCGTTTGCGGCAACTGTAGCGGAAATTGCTCCGACCCCAAGCCACATGTAATTTATGATATTAATAGGGCTTTTTTTTTTCTTTAAACCTGCTTTTTGCAAATCTTCAGGTGTTTTTGCTGTTGCAATTTCAAGTGTGTCTTTTGAAATACCTCCGCTAACTTTTGGCGGCGTAGGAACAACCCCTATTTTTGGAGGGGTAAAAGTCATTTGCGGATTATTTTTTATTGCATCTGTCATAATTAAATTAAAACAAAACTTTATTTCAAATTGCCCTTTTGTTTGTGTTTGTTTTCAAGAAAGCTTGCGATAGGGCTTGCAATCATAGGTACAAATATTCTTTTTGCAATTAAAGTGGCGCCTACAAGAGTTGAAATTGTTTTAAAACCTGAACTTGCCTGCTTGAATTTTTTGGGGTCATCTTTTAATTCGCTAAATAAGTGTTTACATATACCTTCTTGAAGTTTTTTATTTGCAAGCAAGATACTTGTTGACATTTGTACTATTGCTGTTGTAATTCCCGTAACTGCGTCCATTTTTGCTACAAAAGACTTTTTGTCTTTGGGAATTTCGTCATTTTTCATGGTGTTGTGCACCCTTAGGGCGTATGCAAAAACATCTTTTGAAACGCTTGTTGTAAGCAGGGTATATGTTAAAAATTTATCACTTTCAATGCATTTATTTATGTGTTTTTTTATAAAATGCGAGTTTGCAAAATTATTTAGTTTTCGCTCTACAAGCTTAATCATTTTAAACCTCCTTTTGTTGCTTGAGTTTTAAAATGATGCAGGGAGAGAAATGTTCTTTTTTGTGTTTTTTGCGAATTTTGTGACTTTTTGCCTAATAGGCTCATTACTTTTGGGAAAAAGTAATCTTCGGCTTTACACAAAAGCGGTGTAAGTATTATTGCAGCAGCAAAACAAACTCTGTTTTGAAGATGGTATAAATTTTTGTGTGTCTTGTCAAAATTAACAAGGGCTTGGTTTAAAGGCTTTTTAAAATTTTTACCGTAATTATTTATAAGTTCTTGCAGTTCCTCTTTTAAACTTTTTGATAAACCTTTTTTATTCAGTTTTTCAATTAATTCTGCACCGTTTTTCTTCATAGTTGGGTTATCTAAACAAGCTGCATTGAATATACTTATAAATTCTTCTTTTGCAGCCCTTTCATTGTATGAAATTCTGCTACCTTTTTTATAAAGTTTATTTTCGTTTGCAAGTTTTTCAACAAATTTTGAACCCAGCATTAAAATAGGAGCTTCCATTGATAGCTGCATAACTGCTGCAACAGGGTTTTTAAGGGCAGAGTATTCCTTCTTTTCTTTGTCTTCTTTGGATACAAGCATAATTGTAGTTGGGACTACAACTGCTTTGCCCAAAAAATCAAGCATAATATTTGTGCCTTCGCCTATTTGATCAATCTGTGCAAATTTTTCTCCGGCAGCGCGTTTAACGCTCTTTAATATGCTTTGATGTCCTTTATAATTAATATTGTTAATCGGATTTATTTTCATGGTTTTGGCTTTTTTATTTGTATAAAACTCCTCAAGAATTTTATTTTCCTACAATTTTTTTAAAAAACGCAATTTTTTTGCGAAAGTTTTTTTATATATTATATGAGGAAGTTTCTAAGAATTATTTTAAATCAAATATTTAAAATGCAACAGAAGGCATATAATTTGCCAAATTGTAGTATGTATTCATACTGTGACGGTTCATCAAGCTCGCATATTACTTCTTTTGCAACAATGTCTTTTGATCAAAAAACTCAAGAAAAGGCAAGAAAAATGAGAGAAAAAGTTAAAGCCATTGTTAAAAAGAATATTAAAACTCCTGAAAAACTGCTTGAATATGTTGAAAAATCAGGTACCAAAGTTATAAAAATTCCTTATGCAGATAAAATTTTGTCTCATGTTAAGGAAGAAGAAGGCTTTATTACACCTAAAAGCGGGTTTGAGGCACTTTATTTAAATGTTGTCTTGAATAAAAAAATATCTTTTAAAACACCTGAAATGTTTGTTTTAAGGGATTTACCGCTTAATATCTATGTTATGTCACATCAATTCCATAAATGGTTTTCCTACAAAATGAAATTGCCGGGATACGACGAAGTATCTCAGGAAAACTTTAAACGAGTTTACGAGTTTGCAGATACAAATAAAGTTAAACAGCTTAGTTACTCTGATGTCATGGGTTTAAAAGAGGCTGTAAGACGTGACTTAGACGCTATTGAGTTTGTTCTTGAGCTTTCAAAAGAACATGAAGGTTCAAAGAAAACTTTGGAGAAGATTAAAAACGGAGAAAAAGCTACCCTCTAAGTTCTTTTATGCGTTTTGCAAGAGTTCTTACCTCTTTTTCAATTTGTTCTTTTGTAATTGAATTATCAAGCAAAATTGTTTCTGCGGTTTTGTTAATTGCATCGTTTATTTCTTTTTTATTTTGTATGCCAAAGTCTTTATTGCCCGAGTTTTTAAGCTGCTCTATACTCTTGCACCTTGCTTTTGCAGCTAAATCTGTATTACATTGGCTGAAATATTCGTTTTGTATGGCATTTTTGTTAACAGGGATAACATTTGTAAGTTTTGCCATTTTAACTTGAGATTCCTCGCTTGTCAGAAGATTTGCAAACTCATGCGCTAATTCTTTGTGTTTTGCATATTTTGGAATAACAAGGTTCATAAGCGCGATGTCATATTTTTGACTGTTTCCTATAAGTTGCGTGCTAACATCAGACTGAGCGTATATTTGCGGGGCGTTTTCTTTTACCATATTTAAAAAATTTGACCCCAAAACCACAAAAAGTGCGTTGCCTGACATATATTTTTCTGCCATTTCTCGATGATTTATAGTAAGGGTATCTTTTGAGATAAGATTTTTTTTGTATAAATCATTGAACATTTCATATACAAAAATTGCTTGGGCGATTTCTTCTTCACTTTCAAATGAATTAACCCCGTATTTATTTAAGATTTTTGCCAAAGAATCGTTTTCGTTTAAATTTATTGCAAGGGGATGTATGCCTGTACAGTTTTTTAAATTTTGTGCGCTTTGCGCTAATTGTTCATATGTTGTGGGCGGATTTGTATTGCTGCAAGAGGAATATAGCTTTTTGTTATATAGGGTAATTGAACTTGTAGCGTAAAAAGGAAGTGCAAAAATTTTGCCATCGTATTTAAGCATATCAACCGTTGCAGGGATAAATTTAGCTGCTTCCTGCTCGCTAAAATATGCAAGTGCACCTCTTTGAGCTAAAATAACCGAAAAATCCGGATTTAGGTTTATTAAATCGGGCGGGTTTTTACCTAAAACTGCTGCAAGAGTCCTTTTTTGAGCTTCTGCTATAGGAATATCAACCCAAGTGATTTTTACTCCGGGGTGAATTTGCTTGAAAAAAGAAATGTTTTCTTCAACCACTTCTTGTGCAACGGGTTTTAGTTGTATTGTCCAAATCGTAAATTCATGCGCATTGTTTTTATTTTTTGTGTAATAATACCAAAAAGTCCCGCCAATGCAGAGTATTGCTACTAATAATAAAAACTTTTTAACCATGTTAAAATTATACTATGAATTTATTTGATGTGCTAGAAGACAGTAATAAACAAATGCCGCTTGCAGAGATTTTGCGACCCAAAACCCTTGACGAGTACTTAGGACAGACAAATGTAATTTCGCAAAATTCGCCGATTTATAACTTAATAAAAGCAAAAAGACTTTTTTCTTTTATTTTGTGGGGACCTCCCGGTTGTGGAAAAACAACCCTTGCACGACTTGTGGCAAATCATCACAATGCAAATTTTATAGAGCTTTCTGCAGTTAGCTCAGGAGTTAAAGATGTAAAAGATGCTGTAATGTCTGCAAAAGAAGCTCTAAGGTCAAATATTCGCACCATTGTTTTTATAGATGAAATTCACAGATACTCGAAAACTCAGCAGGATGCACTTTTGCCACACATTGAAAACGGCACTTTTCATCTTATGGGTTCAACGACCGAAAACCCGTCTTTTCAGGTTATACCAGCTCTTTTGTCGCGTGCTCAGGTTGTTATTTTAAATCCTATTGATGATTTGAGTATAAGAAAAATTGCCCAAAAAGGTTATGATTACCTTTTAAAAACCTATCCGAATCAAGGAGTAAATGTAGCAGATGAAGCTGTTGAAACTATTGTAAAACTTGCAAGAGGGGATGCAAGGTTTGCACTAAATACCGTTGAGAACTCTTATTTTGCAACAAAAGGGGAGATTACAAAAGAAATTATAGAAACACTTTTGCAAAAAAGAACTGCAAGATATGGAGTTGATGAGCATTATGATTTAGCTTCAGCGTATCAAAAATCCTTAAGAGGTTCTGATGCTGATGCTGCAATATATTACCTTGCAAAAATGTTGGTGTCGGGCGAAGACCCGCGTTTTATCGCCCGCAGGCTTTTGGTTGTAGCATCGGAAGATGTCGGCAATGCTGATTTTCGTGCGCTTTTGGTTGCAGAAGCCGCGCTTAGAGCAGTTGAACATTTAGGTATGCCCGAGGGCAGAATTGCACTTGCACAGGCAACAGAATTTGTTGCAAGAGCTAAAAAATCAAATCGTGCAATTTGTGCGGTTGACAGGGCTATATCCGATATTAAAAACGGACTTGATTTTAAACCACCGCTGCACTTAAGAGATGCGCACTACAAAGACGCCTCAAAATACGGCTTTGGAGTGGATTATATATACACACACGATGCACCTGATATTTATCAGCAATTTTTGCCCGATGAAATAGCCGACAAAAAGTATTTTACATAGATGCAAAATAATGTATAATAATTTTACTACTTGGTTGGCAGGTGTGTTAAGTTTTGTAAAAATTTCTTTTAAAAAGGCAAAAAAAAATCTTTACAGACTTTCCCATGTGTGCAAGGTTAGGAAAGAAAAATATGCAAGTACAAGGTATTAAAAGTATTAATTTTTCATCAGGCAGATTAACTCCTGAAGCACTTGAAGCTCGTGCAATGGCACTTGAAGATACTGATGGTGATGTCTTTACAATTCGTCCCGAAAAAGTTGCCGATGTTATAGATGGCAAATTAAGAAAAACAAAAACGGGCAGAAAAATTATAAATACTGTTGTTTCTGCATTAGGTTTTGCGGGCGCGGTTGTTTCATTTAAAAAAGTCGCTCCAAAATTAAGATCGGGAATTGCAGCTGCAACAGGAAGAATTGCAGGCAAAGTGG
This sequence comes from Candidatus Gastranaerophilales bacterium, assembly GCA_944324895.1. Lineage (GTDB taxonomy): Bacteria > Cyanobacteriota > Vampirovibrionia > Gastranaerophilales > Gastranaerophilaceae > Galligastranaerophilus. The sequence continues at coordinate 16,616 of CALUYC010000041.1, read as the reverse complement.
GTAATATAGGTCAAAGAATTAATAACCAAAATATCCATGAAGTTGCCGGTGAAATGACAAAAGATGCGGCAAAGATTGCAGCTAAAGGCGATGGTACTGTTATACAAAAAACCGCATTGAAAATATTGGGCGAACAAAGAGGCGCTAAGGCTATTGAAGGCCTTAAACAAGTTGGCATTGAAACAGGCGGAGATGTTGCTGATACTGCAATAGCAGTAGGTGCTGCGGTTCTTGCAGGTCGCGAAGCAGGCGACATTGTTGATGGTGCTCAAAAAGACTTAACGTTAAAAGATGCACTTAAAGATATTGCAAAAGTTGCCAGTGTAATACCGGGTGCAGATGTAATTCCGCAATTATAATAATCGAAAGGAAATAAAATGAACATTCAAGCATTAAATGCAAATCCCACTCTTGGTAGACGTCAAGTTCCAAGAAACAACAATGTTTCATTTGGTGCAAAGTTAAATAGAGAAACTTTAAACGGCGCAAAAGATGCTGCACTTAATACTTTAGGTACCGTAAAAAATAAAGCCGGTAATGGTGCAAAAAAAGCATTTGAAGCAGTTTCTGCCGCTGCAAGTCAAGGCGCACAAAAAGTTGCAAAATTTATTTCCGAACATAAAGGTGCAAAAGGTATTAAATTAGTTGCAACAGCACTTACAGCTATTGTAGCAGGTGCTTTTGCAATAAAAGAAATCTACGATATAGTAACAAAATCAAACCCCGAAAGATAATTATTTGTTAATACAAATAAATCAACTAAAAAGCCCATTACCTGTGGGCTTTTTAATTAGTATAATAATATAGCGTTACGGTTTATTTTTAAGAGCAATTTTATGGTTAAAAAGTTGAATATAGCTTTTGTTTGGCACTTTCACCAACCTTCTTATCAAGAAAATTCGCAGGGCGATTTTTTAATGCCTTGGGTAAGGTTGCATGCTACAAAAGACTACCTTGATATGCTCACGCGACTTGAAGATTTTAAAAATATCAGGTTAAATTTTAATATTTCTCCGGTTCTTATTGATTCTATAGAAAAGTATACAGAAGGTGTTAAAGATATTCATCTTAAGCTTCTTTTATGCGATATAAAAGATTTAGACCGCGACGACAAGCTTTTTATTTTAGAGAACTTTTTTGATGTTAATTATTCAAACATGTTGCTTTCGCGCCCTTATTATGCGCAGTTAAACGACAGGCGTGTGCACTGTGATACAAAAACATCGCTTATAGACAGCTTTAGCGACCAAGACTATGCTGATATTATGGCAAACTTTACACTTTGCTGGATTGATAAAAGATTTAAAGATAAATATGAAGGTCTTGATTATCTTTTGGATAAAGAAAAAGATTTTACGCTTGAAGACAGGCAAAAAATTTATGAAATTCAATTAAAAATAATAAAAGATATTTTGCCTACTTACAAAAAATATCAAGACGAAGGCAGGATTGAAATTTCAACAAACCCTTATTATCACCCTATTTTGCCTCTTTTAATAAACTTGCGCGAAAATAACTATCCTTATGATGAAAATTTGCCAAATGCAATTTTAGGCGGAGTAAAAGATGCAAAAGAGCAAGTAGCAAGGGCACTTGATAAATTTGAGCAAATATTCGGCAAACGTCCGCGCGGGATGTGGCTTTCAGAGCAATGTGTCAGCAAAAAAACAATGAACTTGCTTTCATATTTTAATATTGACTGGACTGTTTTAGATGAAGGAATTTTATCTGAAAGTATAGGTCGTGAGTTTGCAAGAGATTTTGAGGGCAATTTAGAAGATCCTTTTGCACTATGTGTAAATTATGCATTTAAAAAAGATAAATATAAAACAAATATTATTTTTGCAGATTCGCTTTTTGCAAACCTTGTAGGTTTTGGTTACGGTAGCTATGACGGTGAAGTCGCGGCGAATGATTTGTATGAAAAAATTAAAACCGTTCAAAACAAGTTGCAAAATTCTCCAAAAGAGGAACATTTGTTGACTATTGCAATGGATGGTGAAAACTGTTGGGAAAGTTACCAAAATGACGGAGATGAGTTTTTAAGTACACTTTATCGTTTAATTGAAGAAGACGAAACCCTTAATACTACATTGGTTAGTGATTTTATAGATAAATCTCAACCTGAGGCTTTAAATAAAATAGCATCAGGGTCTTGGATAAACAGAAATTTTGAGCTTTGGGTGGGCGAACCTACTAAAAATGTTGCTTGGCATTATTTAAACCAAACAAAAGAAGATTTTGAAAAAATGTCTAAAGATTTGCTGGCACAAGCAAAAACAAATATAGAAAAAGCACAAGCAAACAAAACAATTCATGAGGCAAAAGACGAAATATTTATTGCAGAAGGTTCAGATTGGTTTTGGTGGTATGGTGAGCCAAATGAATCAGGCAGTGATATTATTTTTGATTATTTATTTAGAGAACGCTTGAGAAATGTATACAGGGCATTTTTGCAGAATATACCCGAGTATCTTAATATACCTTTAATTTCTATGGTGGGTAAGCCCATAAGGCAGGCTATGGGTCATATCAGCCCAACAATCGACGGCAAAGTTGATGAAATGTTTGACGAGTGGGAAAATGCAGGGTATATTTTCCTTCCGGATTCGCCGACTTTTTCTAAAATGAAAGCAGTAAAAGGTATTTATTACGGCTGCGACAGTGAAAATTTATATTTTAAATTTGATGTTAATCATCAAACGGTTTCTAAAACAAATCATTTTCTGAAAAATCAAATACATATTTATTTAAGAAGTCCAATGCAGTCAACACTCTCGCCCCTGAGGGTTATTTCAAGGACCAACAACATATATCCTACTGCCAAAAATGGGTTTTCGCATGAAATAATGTTTGCTTTTAATAAAAATGATTTGCTGCCGCCTGTACTAAGTGTAGCAATTCAGGGTGGGTTATGGAAAATGGTTCTTATGAAGCATGATGAGTATGCTTATAAAGATGTAATTGAGTTAAAAATTTCATATAAAGATTTAGGCATTGAAGAAAATACCCCTGTTGAGTTTTGTGTAGTCAGCGCTACAGGTGAAGTTATAAATGAAGTCTACCCGCAGGATGTGCTTTTAACCCTTAATAACAATATTTAAAAAGCTCCTGTTCAATCTCTGAAAGTTCACTTGTTTTAAGAGCATTTCTTAAAGCTTTTTTCTTAAGCATTTGTTTTATACAGTCTTTATTTTTGCACACGTAAGCACTTCTGCCTAAAATTTTAGAATTGGGATTTAGAAAAATCTTTCCGCTTATATGTTCGCGGGTGATTTTATACATTAAGTCAGCGTCTTTTGTTTGTTTACAGCCTTGGCATTTTCTTTGTTTCATTTTGTTGCTCTTATAAAAATGGTCTTTGAACTTACGGTTATGGTTTTATCGCCGAGTGCTTCTTGAACTTCGCGAATGTAGTTGTCAACTTTTTTTTCGTCGAAATATTTTAAAAATCTTTCTTTTGATGTTGGTCTGTCAGGACTGGGCGCGCTGTCAAACCATTTTATAATTGAATCTTTTGTAGCAACATAAGTTGAAGGTGTATCCTGAACATCAATATCACCATCTGAAAATCCTGCAATATCAAGATTTTGTGCTATTGATTGAGCATCAAAATTTGTCAGAGGGTCGTTTACATCTGTCATAAAGTCATCCTCAGCCTCTTTAAATGCTTGCCAGTCAGTAATTTGTGACGGGTTTGTAAGCTCATGATACCTTGTATTTGATTTGATAATAGGTTCAAATGCGCTGTAAGTACCGCCTTTTTTTAAAATTCTGTATATTTCATTTATTGCTTTTTGTTTGTCTAAAATATGTACAAGAACAGAGCGCGTCATAGCTTTATCCACGCTGAAATCGGGCAATTTTATGTCTAAACAGTCACTTTGCAAAAAAGATGCCCTGTTTAAAACATTGCAGCTTGCCAAAAGCTTTTTGCATTCATCAAGACAGTCTTCAAATTTATCGGAGAATATAATTTCAACACTATCGGCAAATTTTTCAATAACACCAAAAGCTAAAAGCCCGCTGCCGCAACCAATATCAATAATTTTGTCGCCTGCTTTTATGTCGGCTTTGTTAATTACAATATCTCTTAGTGCAAAAAGCCAGTTAAAAGTTTGTTGAATCTGTATTTCGCTCATATGTGCGAAACGAGTCTGACTTAGCCACTGTGTCCAGTTTTTACAAATATCGCCCAATATATCCTCCGAATTGTGTATTTTGATACTCTCTAAAATTGTATTTTACCACATATTATTTTATAATATTACCAGAGTTTATTTTTAGGCAACTATGTCAAACGAAAACGAAATTTCAAATATAGAAAATAATGTCGATCACCTTAACAGAATGTTTGATATTAGCACTATTGCAAATCAGGCAGGCAGTGTTTATGACCTTTTGAAAAAATTATCAGACTACGTTGTTAAAATTATAAATAACCAAAATATTTCTTTTTATGTGCTTGAAGGTCAAATTTTTAAAAGTGTTGTTACGGTGCAAAATACTCGTGCGGATGAGTGTTTTGAATCTGAACAAGACAACGAAGCTTTTTTAAGTGCCATAAACGAAGGTAAAATTATTGATGCCAAAAATGAACATGGCGATATTTTATACGGTTCTTTTTGGGAGAAAAACGGACTTGAAAAACTTAGAACCAGATATTTAAGAGCATTTTTCTCAAATGGTGTGCCTGTGTGCTTTTGTTTTATAGGCGAAAGTGATACCTTTAGTGTGCTAACTTCTGAACAAAGAGAGATGTTGGATATTGCGTTTGATTACGTAGAGCCGATTATAGGCAAATATTTAAACGATTTAAAAAGAGAACATGAAATAACGCAATTACAAAAGTCGTTGTATAATATTTCAATTCTTTATAATATTTCACAAGCAGTGAATTTTATTGATGACCTAAAACGTCTTTTGCAGGTTATTTTATCTAAAGCAATCGATACTCTAGAGGCTGAAAAAGGCTCGCTTATGCTTTATGATTATTCTCAAAATTCTTTGCAAGTGCGCGTTGTTTACGGTCTGCAAGATAAAAAAATTGAAGAAGGTATTAACAACGGTATAATTCAATGCTCTAAAATTAAAGCAGGCGAAGGCGTTGCCGGCATGGTATTTTTGGAAAGGAAACCGATTATAACAAACCTTGGTTCTGCCGATCCTCGTTTTATAGTAAAAGATATTTTAACAAATACTCATTCGCTATTGTGTGTACCTTTAATTGCTAAGGGTGAAGCTATAGGTGTTATAAACATCACAAACAAGAAAAACGGAAAACTCTTTAACCAAAAGGATTTAGAGTTTATGACATCTCTTGCAAATCAGGCGGCTATTGCTATTGATAATGCAAAATTATACGAACTTGCAACAAAAGATGGTCTTACAAAGTTGTATATTTACCGTCATTTTTATACGTTACTGGAAAATGAAATTCGTCGTTGTGCCCGATATAAACGCGATATGTCACTTTTAATGTTGGACATTGATAATTTCAAAAATGTAAACGATACATACGGACACTTAATAGGCGATCAGATTTTAAGAGAGCTTTCTCGTGTTATAGCTGAAACCGTTAGGAAAATTGATATTCCTGCAAGATACGGCGGTGAAGAATTTGTTGTTATTTTGCCTGAAACAACAAAAGAAGACGCTACTGTAATTGCAGAGCGTTTAAGAAAAAATATCTCAAAAATAGTTGTTGCTGCTAACGACGTTACAAATATTTCGCCCACAACAAGTATAGGTGTTGCGCAATATCCATATGACGGTATTGACCCAAAAACACTTATCAATGCTGCAGATACAGCACTTTACCATTCTAAAAATAACGGTAAAAACATTGTTTCAACGTATTCAAAAGACGGCTGTCAGTTAATTGAAAGAACGGAAATTATTTAAAATTGCGTGTCTAAATTTCTTGTTTCCTTATCGCCGTTAACGATTGTACCTAATTGCATTGTCTGTATATTAATTTTATTTATCTCGTTTGCTACTTCCCCGCTAAAAACGTTGTCGTTTGTTGCAAGATAGTCAAGAACAGGCTCCCACATATCTCCGATTGCTTTTTCAACCGTATGCGCCGCTTGTTTACCATGTTTTAAATCAGGTATTACATTTAAACCGAAAGATTTTACGTTAAAGTTTGTGGACATATAGTCTTATCTCCTTGTGTAGAAGGTGTCTATCCTTGTATATGTGTTATCGAAATAACTGCACTAAAACTTTAATGATTTTTCTTTAGTTGTAAAGAAAATTTACAAAACTACATCTCTTTTCAAACTTGATAAAATGTTATACAATTAAGTAAATTTTTGTTAATAAAGTTTTAAAATTTGACACTTTTTTTATTTAGGGCACTTAAAAAAAGAGAAGGCACAACATCTGAGGTTAGGATGAATTTCAAAAATTTTAAAATAGTCAGAAAACTTGCAAATTTAAGCCCCAAGCTTAAATGGTTTATGTTTAAAAGTATTCAGGACTATAAAATCGGTTCAAAGTACATAGATTATCTTATCCCTGATGAGCAAAAAGCTCCCGGATATGATAATGACAAACTTGAAAAAATGGTGAGAGAAACTCTTGCAAAAGAATTTTCACCGAAAATTAAAGATGCAAAGTCATACGAATTGCTTGTCGATGCTGTTGTTCACAACCTAAAAAAGAAACAGCTTGAAGCAATGGGTGCTTTGGACGACGAAGAAGTTTAACAATAACGGACGGTATGTTTGTGCTGTCCGTTAATTTGTCATTGAGGGAGTAATATGGACAAAAATATTATATGTATGAAATGGGGCGACAAGTTTGACTCGTCTTATGTTAATCGTCTTTATAAAATGGTACAAAAAAATATAACCATACCGCACAGGTTTGTTTGTTTCACGGATAATCCCACAGGAATTGATGAAAACATTGAAACTTTTCCTATTCCTCCTTTAAAAGAGGACGGCATTCCTGACAGAATGTGGAAAAAACTTACGGTTTTTAACAAAGAATTGTACGATTTAAAAGGAACGGCACTGTTTTTAGATTTAGATATTGTAATCAGGCAAAATATTGACGCTTTTTTTGAAGAAGAAGGAGAGTTTTTAATTATAAAAGATTGGGATTTTCCTGATGATATTATAGGAAATTCTTCAGTTTTTCGTTTTGAAATAGGTAAACACCCCGAAGTGCTTGATCATTTCTATGGTCTTGGTACTGCTATTAGAAAGCATTTTAAAAATGAACAGGCTTTTTTAACTTATGAAATGTATGAAAAAGGCATTTTAAAATACTGGAATAAAGACTGGTGTGTAAGTTTTAAAAGGTGCTGTTTGCACAAATTCCCTATATGCTGGTTTAAAGTACCTCGTGACCCTATGGAAGCAAAAATACTTATCTTCCATGGTAAACCAAACCCAAGACAAGCGTACAAAGGATATTTCGGTAAAATGGGCTTTAGGTACATTAAACCTACAAAATGGCTTGATAAATATTGGGTAAAAGATTAACTTTTCAACAAAATGTGGTATTGTAAAATATATAAATAAGGTTGTATAATATCATACATGGGCTTTTTTGACTGGATTAAAACATCAAACGAAAATTTGAAACGCGTCGAGAGCCAGATATACGAACATAAGAAAGATTATCTTGAAGTATATCAGCGAAATCAGGCTTTAGAGCGTGAAATTGCGCAGCGTACAGAAGAATTGCATAAGGCAAACCAAACCTTGCTTACGCTGGAGCATGTTTGGGATATGATGAATTCTTCGCGCCCCTTATCTAACGTCCTTGAAACCATCGTGTCATCTTTGCATGGCGAATTTGGGTATTTATACAGCTGTATTGTACAAAAACAACTCGATAAGGATGGGGTTTTTTATTCTCTTAGAACTTATTTAAAGAACGAGTTTTCGCAAAGGCTTGAAAAATTCATTGGTAAATCAATTTTTGATGTTAAGTTAAAAATCAAGAAAAACGGTAAAATTCAAGAGGCGATTGAAAATAAAACCGCTGTTCATTATACGGATTTGTATGAAATTCTAACTGAAGTTTTCCCCGAATTAAATGATGAACAAGCAAGTGATATTGCTAAAAAAACTTTTACAAAGTCCGTTATAATTTTGCCGCTCATTGCTTCTAAAGAGTTCACAGGTTTTTTGGCAGTATTTTCTCCAAGAGAAGAAGCAAAAGATGATGAGCTTAATTTCCTAAACCTTTTTGCGCGCCAAATCGAGCTTGCAATTACAATCGCCAATCTTTTTGAAACAGTTAAAAAACAAGCAGTTACAGATCCTTTGACCGAACTTTTTAACAGAAGATTTTTTGATGACGCCATTGAGCGAGAGGCTAATCGAGCCTTGCGTTTAAACCAGCCTTTTACACTTATCGGGCTTGATTTAGACCATTTAAAAGAAATTAACGACACCTATGGGCACTCTATGGGCGATAGGGCAATTTCAACCGTTGCGCGTGTTATTTTAAGGAATGCTCGCTCTGTCGATATTGCATCTCGTATAGGCGGCGAAGAATTTTCTATCATTCTTCCCGGTATTGATGCACAAGGCGGACTGGCAGCTGCAGAAAGGCTTAGAGCGTCTATTGAAAAAGAACCCGTTGAAGGTTTAGGTAATGTTACAGCAAGTATTGGTGTTGCAACTTTTATTGAACATACGCTTGATTTGGATGATTTAATTGAAATGTCCGACAAGGCTATGTATGACGCTAAGGAACAAGGCAGAAACAGAGTTTGTCTTGCGCAACCTCAGAAAAATATTTCTTGGCAAGACGTTGCAGTTAGTGCATTTGTAGAAATTTTAGAAAAACACAGAATACCTTTTAACAACAAGCTTGCACTTGAACTTTCACATAAGTTGCAAACCCGTCAGGATAATGTAAAAGGCAATTCGGCTCAAGAGCTCTTATACTCTGTTGTTGATACAATTTCTCAAACTTATGCGCCTTCTAATCAGGAAGGAATTACCAAGGCAAAAATGTCTTTGGCAACTTTAGTTGCAAAGAAATTTAAGCTTTCAAAATCTGAAATAGATAAGCTTAAAATTGCAATTTTGCTCTATGACATTGGAAATACAATGTTACCTGATGAAATTCTTAAAAAGCCTGCACCTTTAACTAAAGAAGAAAAAGACAAGGTTGTGGAGCACCCTTTATTAGCTGCACGTGAAATTTTAAAACCCATTACAAATATCTCAGATATTATTCCAATTATTGAACATCACCATGAAAACTGGGATGGCAGCGGTTATCCCAATCAAATTAAAGGAGAGAAAATTCCTATAACTTCTCAAATTATTTTGATTGTAGATTCTTATTTTGCAATGATTTCAGACAGGCCATACAGACGCGCTTACACTCAAGAAGAAGCGATAGAAGAAATTAAGCGTCAAGCAGGCAAAAAATACTCTGAAGAATTAACAAATGAATTTATTGCTGCGCTTGATGAGTTTTATAATATTAAATAAGCCAGTTTTTAAAGAATTTTATGCCAGCATCAGAACTTTTTTCAGGGTGAAACTGCAGCGCACATACGTTGTCTTTTTGAATCGAGGAACAAAAATCTATGTGATAATTAGTAACAGAGCTTATAATGCTTTTGTCTTCGGGTAAGACATAATAAGAATTTACAAAATAAAAGTAATCATCATTAAGATAGGTGTTTGAATTTGTAGTTTTAATTTTATTCCAGCCAATTTGAGGAGTTTTACCTATTTGGAATTTTTTTACTTCGCCCTTAAAAATTCCAAGCCCTTCTATATTTGGTGCTTCTTCGCTTTTTTCAAAAAGCACCTGTAAGCCGAGGCAAATTCCTAAGAAATCTGCCCCGTTATTAATTGCGTTTTTTATTGTTGGAGCTAAGTTTTGGGCATTTAGTTTTTTCATTGCCTGCTCAAAATGTCCTTGCCCGGGAAAAATTATTTTTTTTGCGGCGAGTATTTTTTCCTTTTCGCTTGTAATTTCATACTCGTAGCCTAAAAATTCAAGCATATTTCCAAGGCTTTTAGTGTTTCCTGCGCCGTAATCAATAATTATTATTTTATTTGACAAAGGTATGTCCGTCCTCTTTCATACGTCTTATGACTTCTCTAAGTTCATTTTCATCTGCAACGATAGAAAGTCTTAAATATCTTGCGCCTTCATCACCGAAAGCATCACCAGGGACTGCAACTATACCTGATTTTTCAATTAATTCATCACAAAAATCTTTTGCACATTTGTATCTCGGAGGTAAATCAACCCACAGGTAGAATGTTGCCTTTGGTACTTGCATATTCCAACCCAGTTCATTTAAGCCTTTTACAAATTCTTCAAGTTTCTTTTGAAGTTTTTTGTTTGCGTTTTTAATGTATTCATCGCCTTCTTTAGAATTTAAAAGATCAGCACCTGCAAGCTGAATTACCTTGAATACACCTGTATCAAGGCTTGATTTTAATTTTCCGAAAGTTCCGACTAAGTCTTTATTGCCGCAAACCCAACCAAGACGCCAACCTGTCATTGCGTATGGTTTTGAAAAGCTGTAGAATTCTACGGCTATATCTTTTGCGCCTTTGCATTCAAGAACAGATGCCGGTTTGTCTTTTTCATCAAAATAAATATCGCAATAAGCGTTATCTGACATTAAAATTATGTTATGTTTTTTACAGAAATCCACACAGTGTTGTAAGTATTCTTTTGTGCAAGTGCAACCAAGCGGATTGTTAGGATAGTTAATGATTAAAGCCTTAACTTTTTTAGGGTCGTTTCCTTCTTTTATGAATTTTTCAAAAACTTCATCTAAGTTTGGCATATAGTTGTTTTCTTTTGTAAGCGGAATACCATATGCTTTGCCGCCTGAAACTTTAATCATTTCTGTGTAAGAAGCATATCCAGGGTCAGGAATTAAAATTATCTCCTGTTCTTTTTTATCCGTTGTGGGGTTAATTATTGCACGTACAAAATTTGCAATACCTTCTTTTGAACCTATTAAAGAGAAAATTTCACTTTTAGGGTCAAGCTCAACACCAAAGCGGTTTTTCATCCTTTGCGCTACCGCTTCAAGAAATGGTACTTCGCCTTTTGGAGTTGAATAAGTGTGGTTTTTTGGGTCTTTTAAGTATTCTTTTGTTTTTTCAATTACATAGTCAGGAACCATATCAACAGGCGCACCCATAGAAAGTGCAATGGGCTTTCGACCTTTTTTGGTTAATTCTTCAGTCATAGCAATCATTTTTGCTTTAATTTGAAACATGATGTAAGTTTCAAGTGTGCCCATATAACTGCTGAAATTTTGCATATTTTTTCCTCTCGTTAATGCGTCTGAAATTTATTATACTACAAAAGTTTAATTTTTTACCCTTTGTCTCTTTAAAAACATGGCTTGATGTTGTATAATAGAAAAGTTGCGCGGACTATATGGCGCAGCTAGAAACGGAGACATTATGCATATTCATGTAAACGGACGAAACGTAGAAATTACAGATGCTATTAAAGCCTACGTTAAAGAAAAAGCAGGCAAGGTTGCCGCACATTATGACCAAATTCAGGCTATTGACGTTGTTTTGACAGTTATCAAAAATCCGTCCGTTGCAGATTCTCACGTTGCGGAAATTAACTGCAAAGTTCTCTCGGATACTGTTAGAGTTGAAGAAAAAGCTGAATCAATGTATGCTTCAATCGACCTTGTATGTGACAAATTAGACCGTCAGGTAAGAAAGTACAAAGAAAAATACTTAAAAGCAAAAAGCGGTTCACCTTCAATCAGAACAGAATCAATTCCTGATGAGGAAACAGTTTAGAAAAATTTAATATTAAAAATCTAAAGCCCCTTTTAGAAGGGGCTTTTTTAAATCTCATTTATATCAGAGTTAGAGCGAAAATAAGTAAGCTGGCGTTTTGCAAAATTTCTTGTTCTTTGTTTAATTTTTTCAACTGCTTGATTGAAATCTTGCCAAATGCCACGTTCAAGTTCAAAAAACTCCCTGTATCCTATAGTATTTTCTAAAATTTTTGAATTCGGGTATAAAGCTTTATTTTTCATCCACTCTTGATAAAGTCCTTCCTTAACCATAATATCAACACGAGCATTTATTCTTTTATACAATTCTTCCCTATCTATTTTTGGCATATACCAGCTCGCCGAAATAGGTTCTTTTTGTTCTCTTTCATATTGAGATATTGGCATATTGAGCCCCATACACATTTCAATAGAGCGAATAACTTTATCTTTGTTATTTTTATGAATTTGATTGGCGCGCTTTGGGTCAAGTTTAAATAAAATCTGCCAAAGTTCATCGTTTGTTTTTGTGTTAAGTTCAGCTCTTAACTGTTTATTTATGCCGACTTGAGGCAGTTCCTTTTCATCTAAAAAAGATTTTATATAAAACCAAGTTCCGCCGGCAATTATAACATTTTTGCCCCTGCTTTTAATGTCTTCAAGTGCGATTTTGGCATATTTTACAAAATCTCCGGCACTAAAATCCTCATTTGGCTCAACAATATCAAGTAAATGATGCTTGATGCCTTCCATCTCCTCAGCTGTTGGTTTTGCGCTAACTATATCAAGATTTTTATACACGCTTCTTGAATCTGCGCAAATAATTTCTGCATTGGTTTCTTTTGCAATATTAATTGCAAGTTTTGTTTTTCCCGAGCAGGTCGCACCCGTTATCACCGTGATTGTAAAATCTTGACTCATAATAGTCAAATATTAGCACAAATACAAATACCCAAAAATATATCGCCAAAATCATAAATATAAAATAAAAGACGACATTAGTTGCAAAAAGAGTACTTGTTATTCTGAAAATCAGTCCTAAAATCAAGATAAACATATAAAGTGCAAAAGATTTTACCGGATGTTTAAAAATAACGATAAGAGAGTTTTTAAGAGCACTCAGCGGGTTTGTTGTACATTTTTCAGGGTAATAAAGTGCCGATGCCCAAAACATCATAAAAAAGTTAAAAAGTCCTATTGTGAATAAAAATAATATTTGCCAGTACCAAAGTATTAAAATTTTATCTTGCGGCATAGAGGCAAAAAACGCATGTAATCCTTGGGAATCTTGAGGTATAGAGTTTATTTTTTCAACAAGAAAGTCAAGGCTACCAATAAAATGATTTGCAAATTTTATATTAAAAGTAACAAGCAAAAAGAACATAATAAGGTATAAAACAATTCCGCCTAAAAGCGGCAAAATATAGACAGGTATTGCTGCAAAGAAGTCATTTTTCATAGAGGAAAAATCTTTTATTTTTTCTTCGTCGTTGCGGTTTTCTTTTTTAGAGTTTGTTATGGCTGTTTTTACCATTTGCAGCCAACCTGCAAAAAAGGCAGATGTAAAAACAAGCAGTAACAATAGAATTGTTACAAATAAAATAATGTTTTGCCCAACAAAAAGATATGACATTAAAAAAATTAGAAAAATTAAATATATTACAAAACTTAAAGTTAAAATAGGGTTATCTATAATAATTGAAATACTTTTTTGAATAGCTCTGTACATTTATTGCTCTCTTTTTAAATTTATGATTTACTATAAAATATTAGTTTTAAATGACAAAAAAAACAAGGCAGGAAATGTTAAGATTTTAAAAAGACCATAAACTGCAAGGTGTGCTGATTTGTGTTGAAGGCATTGACGGTTCGGGTAAAAGTACTCAGCTTGACTTATTGTACAGTTGGCTAAAGTCAAAAAATTTAGATGTAATTTTAACTCAGTGGAACTCATCTGAACTAATTTCGCAAACTACAAAACGTGCTAAAAAGAAAAATCTTTTATCGGGCAGGACTTTTTCCCTTTTACATGCGGTAGATTTTGCCGATAGGTTAGAGCGAACCATTATTCCTGCTCTTAAGGCCGGTTTTATAGTTCTTGCTGACAGATACGTATATACCGCTTTTGCTCGTGATGTCGCTCGTGAAGTTGACCCTAAATGGGTTAGAAATATGTACGGTTTTGCAATTAAGCCTGATTTAGCTGTTTATTTTGACGTAAGTGCTAAAGTTTCTCTTGATAGAATTTGTACAAATCGCCAACCAAAGTTTTATGAAGCAGGCATGGATTTGAAACTATCCAATAATCCTTATAAAAGTTATGTAATTTTTCAAAACAGAGTTATTGAACAATACAAAAATATGATTGATGAATATTCTCTTGTGCAAATTGATGCTAACGAGACAATTCATCAGAAGCAAAAATATTTTAGAGAATTGGTTACAGATGTGCTTAAAAAGCGCGGCATAGAAATCAAAGAGGATGAAAATGACATATAAAAAACATGGCTATGACGGGCTTTTGGTTGTAATTGAAGGAACTGACGGCGCCGGAAAATCAACACAAGTTAATATGCTTAAAGGCTTTGTTGAAGGTTTAAGCTACGGATGTGTTGTGTCCGAGTGGAAAACATCAAGACTTATTTCCGGTTTAATTAACGAAGCAAAAGAAAAAAACTTGCTTAACACAACGACATTCTCTCTTTTGTATGCGGCAGATTATGCCGACAGATTGGAAAATGTTATAATTCCTGCGCTTAAAGCAGGTTTTGTGGTGCTTTTGGACAGATATGTCTACACTGCTTATGTTCGCGATTCTGTCAGAGGTCATGATATTAATTGGGTTAAAAAATTGTATGAATTTGCGCCTGAACCTGATTTGGTATTTTATTTAAAAATGCCGCCGGACTTGTTGATTAAGAGATTAATAGCTTCAGGCGGACTTGATTACTTTGAATCAGGCAGAGATATTGGTCTTTCAACTGATATTTACAAAAGTTTTGAAATTTATCAAAAAAGATGTCTTGACGAGTATAAAAAACTTGAAAAAGAATATGGTTTTATTGAGCTTGACGGTACAAAAAGCAAGGAAGAAATACATAACGCCATAAAAAGTAAACTCAAAGAAGTGCTTGATTTAGGTGTTGTGAAATAAATTGTAAAAATTTGTAAAAATAAACAACAAAAAAAATTTTTACATGTTTTATTATAATGCGTACTGTTCGCAAAAATTGATTGTTAGTTGTGAGAGGGTAGTTGAAAGGAAGACCTTATGATACAAAAAGTAACTTTAGGTACTGTGAAAGTTAATTCGCAGACAAAAAAAGTTAACGGTGCTACAATGCCCGTTAAAAATCAAAACGTTAGCTTTGAAGGTTCAAAAACACAAGCTGCAAAATTAGCAAGCGCTTATCAAGCACTTAACGCTATTCAAACTGCAAAAACGGTTAACTTTACAGGCTCTATGGAATTAAGTGATTTAGAAAAATCAATCATTACTGCAAAAGAAATAAGAATTCCAAATTTGTTGGAAATTCCTGAAAATATTGATTTGCCGCTTAAAAAAATGCCTGAGGGCTTTGAAAAATTTAATGCAGCAGGTTTAAATATTATAAAAGAACAACAGGGCGAATTTGATAAATATACAATCACAAACGATAAAGGGCATACAATTTTTGTAGGTAAAGTAAACTCATCAAAAGAGCAACTTCCGATTGTAACATACAAACAAGGCAAATTTATGCCTGAAATTACCGTAAAAGACCCTTCTTTGGGCGGAAAAGCAATTAAAATGTTTGCAGGTTCCGAGTTATTGGGTGATGGGTTTGAATTTAAAATGCCCGGACAATATGAAAGAATTATCGGTGGCGGTTTTGAAAATATATCTTTTACCGGCAGAACAGTTATAACAACATTAAACAAAGAACCAAGAACGCTTAATGCGGTTGATTCATACATTGATTCTGGTCTTCAAAAGGAAGCAATAAAAGGCGATTATGCCGATGTCGTTGAGGCAAACGACCCGACTGTCATTATCCCCGCAGGCGGTTTTGGTGAAAGATTTTTTAACATTACAAGAGAACAAGAAAATAAACCTTCAGGAAAACTTCCGACAGATAACAGATACAGAATTATCGGCACAACACTTAACCTTGCAGCTTCCGCAGGAATTTTAAAGGGTGATGGAACTGATGATGTTAAATATTTGAGCCAAAACCACGAAATTGAAGAAGGTGACAATGTTTACCATGTATCAAGATATAAAACAGACGGAGGTGCAATTTCCGAAGGTTTGAAACGTGATATTATACGTAATGACAGAGATTCAATCATCTTGAATGCGGATATTTTTACAAATGCTGATGTCAGCCGAGTTTATAATGCGCTAAAAACACTTCCCAATGCGGCTCTTGTAATTCCTTATTACCCTGTAAATCCGCAAAGAGCTAAATCTTTTGGTTTGTTGGGTATCGAACAGGATGAAAACGGAAATCTTCAGATAAAAGAATTTTTAGAAAAACCGAAATATACTTCAGATGCGCCTATGCCAAATGATTTTACTCAACCTGGTGCATACGACAAAGCAATGGAAGAATTTAGAAAAGTTCAAACTGCACTTGATCCTACGGATGAAAACAGATACTTAGCTAATCCGGGGTTGTATTTCCTATCTAAAGAAGCACAAAAAGTCCTTATGGCACAAGGTATTTTAACACCAAGCGAAACAGGTCTTGGCGGAAATGATATGACAAAAATTGTTAAACTTGCAAATGAAGGCAAACTTCTTGATAAAGACGGTAACAAGATGAGGGTTTATACCGTACCTCTTGAAGCAAAAGGCGGAAAACCTGCTGTATGG
>CALUYC010000040.1 GCA_944324895.1 Candidatus Gastranaerophilales bacterium | reverse complement strand
TAACTTTCGAGTTTCGCTCCAGTCCAGTTACGAGCTGTCCGCCTGCTCATCGCAGCCGTCACGCTCTCACATCCTTGTGCCTAAACCCCAAAATGCAACACTAAACAAATAGTGTAAGCATTTTGGGGTTTAGGTGAAAAGCCTGCAATAAGCCGGATTCTGTATTTAGATAATCATCTGTCTAATGCGTTTTCTTATGCAATTTTTGTAAAACAAAACGAGAAAAGGCACTCTGCTTGCAAATTCAAACTTGCATCCGATTGGGGTTTACCATGCCTGAAATCTCACGATTTCAGCGGTGGGCTCTTACCCCGCCGTTGCACAATCGCTGTACAGCCCCAATTCCACCTGTGCAATCAAAGATTGCTTCGCTTCCTACGCTTTCGCTACGGTCGCAACGGCGGTCATCTAAGGTCTTCGTGCTTTGCGTCAAGCTCATCGCTTGCCGCTTTAGCACTTCGCACAGCATCCTACTTTTCTGTGGCACTGTCCTCACGCTCACGCGCACTTGGCTTTCCCAAGCAATCCGCCTTTTTGGATGTCCGGACTTTCCTCACAAAGTTCAAAAACCTTGCGCGATTATCTGCCTGCTTTTCATAAAATATTATACACCAAATTCAATTTCTGATATTATATAGCTATGATAATTGATACACACGCACACATTGATATGCTCAATGACCCAAAAAAAGCAATAGAGGAGGCTTTTGAGGCAGGAGATAAAAAAATAATAATACCTGGAGTTGAGCCAGCTACTTTTGAAAAAGTTCTTGCTTTATCGCACGAATATGAAAATGTTTACGCACAAATGGGTGTACATCCTTCTGAAGCGCAAAAGTTTAACGATGATGTTGCAAAAAAAATAATGGAATTATCAAAAGACAAAAAAGTTGTAGCAATAGGTGAAATCGGGCTTGATTACTATTGGGATAAAACTTTTGTTGATGTACAAAAAAAAGTTTTTAAGACACAAATTGAAATTGCAAATATTTTAAATCTGCCGGTTGTAATTCATGACAGAGAAGCCCATGGTGATACTTTTGAAATACTCGAGCAAATGGGCGCAAAGCGCGTGCTTATGCACTGTTTCTCGGGTTCAAAAGAATTTGCGAAAAGATGCATTGAAAAAGGTTGGTTTATCGCAATAGGCGGAGTTGTAACTTTTAAAAATGCCAAAAAAATACGCGAAACAATAAAAGAAATACCGCTTGAATACATTATGCTTGAAACCGATACACCGTATCTTACCCCACATCCTTATCGCGGGGAAGAAAACGCACCAAAATATATAAACTTTGTTGCAAAAGAAATTGCAAACCTCAAGGACACCTCTGTGTCAGAGGTAGAGAAAATAACCACACAAAATGCGCTTAATTTTTTTAATATAAAGGAGAATACAGATGAGTAGTCAATATAACCCGTCTAACATTAAAACTAAAACTTCGGTTCTTATTTTTTTAAAAAACCTTGCAGCACCTCTTGTTTTGTATTTTGAAAATCCTCAAGAAATTTACGAAGAAATAAAAGAAGTTGTAAACACGCCAACGTCTAAGATTTTTGAATTTGAACCAATAGGGCCGATAAAAAAAGTTTGCGTTAATGCAAACCAAATTTCTGCTGTTGCACTTCAAGAAGAACAATATATCGCATAATGAAAAAAAGACTGGATTTAATACTTTTTGAACATGGTTTTTTTGAAACAAAAAACGCTGCCTCAAGCGCAATTTTGGCAGGCAACGTTAAAATTAACGATGTGCGAATTACAAAAGCAGGGCAACAGTTTGATGAGAGTAAACTGTTTGATGAAGAAAATCCTGCAAAAATTGAAATAAAAACTCTGCCTTACGTTTCTCGCGGCGGTTTAAAGTTAAAAGGTGCAATAGATACCTTTAAAATTGATTTAAAAGACAAAATCTGCATAGACATGGGCTCGTCAACCGGCGGTTTTAGCGATTGTATGCTGCAAGAAGGCGCAAAAAAAGTTTGGGCGGTAGATTGTGGAACAAATCAGTTAGCTTGGAAATTAAGACAAGACGAGCGCGTTATTTCAAAAGAGAATGTCAATATAAAAAACTGCACTTTTGAAGATATTTTTGGAGAAAATTTTGAAGAGCAACTGCCTGAATTTTTAAGCATGGATTTGTCTTTCATTTCAATTAAAAAAGTTCTTGAAAACTGCAAAAGTTTTATTAGTAAAAATTGCGAACTTGTAATTCTTATAAAACCGCAATTTGAGGCCCAAAGAGAAGATATTTCAAAAGGAGGAGTAGTTAAAGACAAAAAAATTCATCAAAAAATAATAGAAGATATTAAAAAATTCTGTGAAAATCTTAATTTTAAGGTTTTGGGAGTGATTGAAAGTCCCATTACCGGTGCAAAACATGGGAATATCGAATATTTAATCTACCTTATGAGGGAGGAAAAATAATGTCATTGAGCATTGTGGACAAATTAAACGCACTGTCAGAGGAAATGGAGTCTTTGCTTGATTTTATGGCGCAAGACGCAAAAATTGGCGAAGATTTTGAAACATACGTTGAAGAAAATAATTTAAAAATCGAAAAACAATCACAGCTGAATATTGCACTTATAGAATACCTGCTCGATGGCAAAATGCAAGATAGTACAAGAGTTTTAGACTATTATCTTTCTTTGGACAGGCAAAAAAATTCGCAAGTTGTTGAAGCTTTTAAAACGAGCATAACATCTGTTTTTGAAATCACAAAAGTCTTAAAAAACGGCTACGAGACATATTCTTTGACATGTGAAAAAGATTTTTGCCTTATACCGCTTGTAAAAATGGTTAATTTAAGAGGAATTGCAAAAGGGGATTTTATACGCGCAAGAATTATTGAATTCGAAGGCGAATTATACCTTTTAGAAATTTATGATGTCATATCATCTCTTAATTTTTACAAAGCAGCGTCAGAGGCCGTTAAATGCCTTATTTCAAACCCTGGGTGCGCATTTTTTAAAAACGAAGAAAAATTGAAAAAAATTGAAAACTCGGTTAGCGAATTTAAAAAATATTTCAAAAATTCATTTAACGACAAAAATAGCATAATAACAACAAATAAACAGGCAGATAACCTTATAAATGCACTAAACGAGCAAGTTGAAACCAAAGAATACATCCAAACTCCAAGTGAATACAAGTTTTTTGACATAAAAGAATTCGAAGAAAATGAGGACTTTATTCAAAACGCTGTTGGCGGATTTTCAAAACACAAGTGCATATACGACATAGGACTTTACTTTGATGATAATGAAGGGCTCTATATAGTACCATTTTTAGGCACATTTTACAAAATATTTGAAACATTCAAAAACAACGAATTTGAAATTGAAGGTGCAAAAAATTGTATAAGAGAATTTTTAAAAAGTGATAAAGTACCAAAAGGGGTTTTAGCATTTGTTGCAAAAAAATACGAAGATTTCCTTGCGGTCATAAATTTAGCACTTGATACAAATTTTAATTCTACAAAAGAAGTTGTTGAAAAATTTAAAGGAGCAGAAGATAAAAAATTTAGCCCGATGATTATTTTATATAATTCTAAAATTTTTAGTGAGATTTTAGGCATAAAAGAAGAAGACGACCCTCCAAAATATGAAAATATAGGCAGAAATGACCCATGTCCATGCGGTAGCGGCAAAAAATACAAAAAATGTTGCGGGGCAAATTAATTTGTCATATTAAAGATTTATATAGTAAAATAATAATTAAATACAGGAGTGAATTATGAGTGAAGAAAAAAAATGTTATAAAAAATGGCTTATATCAGGTGTTATTGTATCTTTAGTATTTTCAATAATCTCTTTTGGTTTATCAGTTTTTACCATTTTAAGCATAAATGGAAATATCCCTTCTGTTTCAATGGGTGCGGATTTGCCAATTTCTAAAAAATACGACAGAGGAAGATCATTTAAAAAGGCTCTTAAGAAAAATAAACCGATAATAGTTTGGTTCTATACAGACTGGTGCGGCTATTGCCAAAGGTTTGCGCCGACTTTTGATGAAGTTACAAAAGATAAAAACATTAAGAAAAATTTTGCAATAGCATTTGTTAACTGCGATAACCATGACAACAAAGGCTTGATGGAGCAATATTCGGTACAAGGATTTCCTACGGTTTACGTTATCGACACAAAAACAGACAAAAAGGTTCTGCTCGATAACTTTAAATTCTTTGGACCTACCGCAAAAGAAGATTTGGTGCGCGATTTAAAAGAATTTTTGCGTCCGCAACAATAGTTACATCCAGTCGTTAGCTTGATTTTTGCTAAAATGTTTGATGCATTTTGCACATTTTTGAGTGTCTAAAAATGTTCTTTTTGAATAGTTTGACATATCAGACCCCACCCTTGCGCGAAAATCATTCGACAAAGCAGGACAGGAGTAAACTCCGTTTGCACTTAAGATGCGTGAGTTATAGCAATCAAGTTTTGTTTTATCAAAATTACAATCTTCAATAAAATCTTCATCACAGCCCTTTTCAAAGTAAGGCATAATTTTTAAATTAATATCCTCGATTTCAAAGTTATGTTTTTTAAAAAGCTCATAAAAGCCGTTGAAAAGGTCTTCTTTTGATTCCTGATAATAATTGCAAACAGAAATTATTGGGTTAAATTCATACTTTGCAAGGTTTAAAATTGCGCTCAGTGCTTTTCTAAAACTGCCACGACCCCTTATTTCATCATTTTTAAGCTCATCAAAGTGGTCTAAGCTGATTCTGTATATTGTTTCAAAGCTGTTTTCATCGTCAATTTTTCTTAAAAAACGTGCTTTTTTATCGTTAATTAAAACACCGTTTGAAATAACTGTAACGTTGGAAAATTTTAAACACATCCTCAAAATTGTATTAAAATCAGGGTGTAAAAGAGGCTCGCCGCCTGTTAAATAGATAGAGCTTATATTTTCGCCTCTTGTTTGCAAAAGTGCAGTTTTAATTTTGTCTAAAGGTATAAAATCTTTTTCCTGTTTGTAGGGATTTTTTTCTATATAACAGTGTTTGCATTTTAAATTGCAAGCTTTATAAGAAAGCTCAAAAAACAAATTGTTAAGTTCCCTCATCTCGACTTCAGGTGCTGACATAAACTGTATTGCACAAGAACCGTCTTGCTTTTGTCCATCAATATTTTGCACTTTTATTCTCCTTCTTGAACTTAATTTTAAGTTTAGAATTTAAATAAAAAATGAAAATTACCCGATTGTATATTTTTTTAAAACAACTAAAAAGCAAAACAGAAAATATTGTCGCATTTAAAGCAATTATTCCTAATTATGATTTTTTTCTTTGATTTTTTTATACACCAAACTGCCACATGTTGCTAAAACTCCTGCAATCAATGCACCAATTCCAGCATATTTTAGTATTTGTTTATTGTTGTATGTTTTTATGGCATTGCTTTTTAATTCCTGATTTACTGCTTTTGCTTTATCCACCGCGGCATCGCAAAGTTCATTAAAACGCCTTTTTAACACTGCTGCACTTTGAGGGTGATTATTATTTTCAGACACTCCTATCTTTGCACCTAACTCAGACAATGATGAGCTATCAACATAAGGATTATGCCCAAATTCTTTTTTAACAATAACCTTTTCGACCAATTCTTTAAAACTATATGCATTATCAGACAGTGTTTCCCCGCCAGGAATAGCATTTTTAAAATCAATGCTAGGTATTATACCATTTGCTACACCATCTTTATTGTACTTAATTTTAAAAGTAATATCTTTAAAAAATTCAGAGCTTGCATAGTCTAAAAATTCTTCATTATCTGAGTATTTTAAACCATTTTCACCTATGCTATTAAGCCATTTTGATAAATCTAATATACTGGATAACGAGTATTTATCATCCATAGGAGAATGCACGCTATAAAGGTAAAGGACACTTTGATTATTCGAATGTTCATTAATTGCATCAGCA
>CALUYC010000039.1 GCA_944324895.1 Candidatus Gastranaerophilales bacterium | reverse complement strand
GCCGGCGACTGCACAGAAGAACGCTGCATGATAACAAAAAGACCAATATATATGGCACTTGGAACAATCGCAAACAAAGAAGGTCGCGTTGCTGCGATAAATATCTCAACTTACCCCAAAGAGTGCGAAAAATTTGAAGGAATATTGGGTTCTGCCATAACAAAATATTTTGACTATACAATCGCACTAACAGGAATTACACATGAAAGCGCGATTAAAATTGCAGAAAAATATGATTTGCAACCAATTTGTGCAACTGTTGTCAAAAAAGACAAAGCAGGCTATATGCCCAATTCCGAAACCATAACAATAAAACTTGTAGCAGACAAAAAAACAGGAAAACTACTTGGTGCACAAGGAGTAGGAACAGGTGACGTAAACAAAAGAATAAACACTATAACATCAGCACTGCAATCAGGCATGACCGTAGAAGATTTCTTGCATATCGATTTGCCGTACTCTCCGCCTTATTCTCCTGCGATAGACATTCTTCTGACTGCGGCATACAGGCTAAATAAACTTATAAAAGGCAGAAATCTATAATTTAATTCAGATAATCAAAAGCTAAATCAAGTGTCGGTGCTTTTGCAACAATGGCGCTTGTAGAAATAATATCCACACCTGTTTTTGCTATTTCTTCAACAGTTTCAATACTAACTCCACCGCTTGCTTCAACTATTGCCTTTTTATTGATTAACTTAACGCACTCTTTCATCTCATCAATACTCATATTATCAAGCATTATAATATCAGCACCACACTCGAGAGCCTCTTTTACTTGGTATGTTTTGTCACATTCAACCTCTATTTTATGAGCATGAGAAATATTTTCTCTTACTTTTTTTACGGCATCTTTTATAGAGCCGCCCAAAAGTGCAATATGATTGTCTTTTAACATTACGCAGTCACATAAATTAAACCTGTGTAAATATCCGCCACCTACTTTAACAGCATATTTCTCGAAAATTCTAAAGTTTGGTGTGTTTTTTCTAGTGTCAACAACCCTTGCACCATATTTATCAGCGATTTTTTGAAATTTTCTTGTAAAAGTAGCAATACCGCTCATTCTTTGTGTGTAATTAAGTGCAAGCCTTTCGCCTGTTAAAATGTATCTTGGGTTGCCTGAAATTTTAGCTATTTTATCGCCTTTTTTAATTTCATCCCCATCGTTAAAATAAAACTCTACCTTAACTTTATCGCCCGCAAGTGTGCGAAAAACAGTTTCAAAAACATCGCGCCCGCAAAAAACGCCATCCGTCCTTGTAGTCAAATAAACCTCGAACATTTTATTATCATCAAGTGAACAACAAATGGAATCCGTTGAAATATCACCATAGCCTATATCCTCAGCTAAAGCATTTTTGACGTGTTCTTCAATCATAAAATTATTCAACAAAAATTTTGCCATTTTTAACCCCTGAAACTTGCTCGTTTGTTAGATTTAAATCTTTTGCGCATAAATTTTGATGCTGTGGAAAATCTGCTCTATAATGAGCACCTATAGAATTTTCACGCTCTAGGGCACTTTTTGCAATTAAAGATGCCACTAAAATCATATTTTTAGCCTCATAGCAATCGCCAATATGTGCACAGGTAGAGGAATTGATTGCACTTGCAAGCGCTTTCAGCTTATCGAGCGCGAAATTTAAATCATCTTTATTTCTGGAAATACCAACATATTCCCACATAATTTCTTTAACTTTATTTTTTATATCTTCAATATCAACTTCTTCAAATTCGCAAACGGATTCGCTGTCTTGTTCATATTTTTCTAAAATAGTTTTAACTTTTTCATCAAAATTCTTTGGCGCATCAAGATTTTTTTCGCAAAGCAAAGCAGCCAGTTCATATGCTCCGGCAACACATTCAAGAAGCGAGTTCGAAGCAAGTCTGTTTGCACCATGAAAACCACTGCAAGAACACTCGCCCAATGCATACAGATTTTCTATCGATGTTTGGGCGCAGACATTAGTTTCAATGCCACCCATAAAGTAGTGAGCCGCAGGAGCTACAGGGATAAGCCCGTCAGATATATCTATACCGTTATCTTCACAACTTTTTGAAATATTTGGAAAACGATTTCTGAAATATTCAATTCCCATTTGTGAAATATCAAGAAATACGCTGTCATCTGAATTTTTAAGCATTGTAGAATAAATTGCCCTTGCCACAATATCCCTTGGTGCAAGTTCACCACGCTCATCAAAATCTTTTGCAAAATAATTGCCTTTAGAGTCACACAACTTAGCACCTGCGCCGCGCACTGCTTCAGATACCAACGGCATAGTAACTTTATTGGCTACAGCAAGCGCACTTGGATGAAATTGAACAAACTCCATGTTTTTAACTTTTGCGCCCGCGCGATAAGCAAGTGCAATACCATCACCGGTTGCAACTTCAGGGTTTGTGGTATGCTCGTATAGCTGCCCTATTCCACCTGTTGCAAGTACAACTGTATTAGAATAAACAGCTTCATAAGAATCTGTCTCGCGGTTATAGACAATAATACCTCTTGCTGCATTTGTACCATCCACCAAAAGCTCGATTGCGCAAGTATTTTCGTAAATATCAATCTCGGGGGTCTCTAAAACTCTTTGGCACAAAACATCTTCAATAGCCTTGCCTGTTGCATCTTTAACATGCAAAATCCTTGGAACGCTGTGGGCTGCTTCCAGCGCAAAGCTTAATTTCCCATCAGGAGTTTTGTCAAACTCAACGCCCAGGTTTATTAAATCTTGTATAACGCAGGAAGAATTTTGAGAAATAAATTTAACAGCGTTAAAATCATTCAAACCGCAACCTGCTTTGATTGTATCGCTTACATGGGAAGAAATTGAATCATTTTTATTTATTTCAGGCAAAACAGCAACAATTCCGCCTTGCGCAAGTTGAGACGAAGAAATATTTAATTTAGATTTTGTTATAACAAGTATTCCATCATTTAAGTGCTTTTGCTGTGCAACCTTAAGCGCAAGGTACAAACCTGAAGCACCACTGCCGACAATAACTACGGAATATTTAGAATATTTCATTTTAATCCTGCGAGGTTCATTAACTTTATTATAATGATATTTTAATACAAATATAAGCTAATTCCATGATAATTTATAATAATTTTATTTATTGTTTTTAGAATTAATGCCTGCCCCAAAAAGTGCAAAATCATACTTGACAGGATCAACGGGGTCAAATTTTTTCAGTTTATCCGTAAGTTGTATAACAGATTTATAATCGTTTGCATTCCTTTCAAGCAGCCCCAAGGAGCGAGAAACATTACCCACATGTACATCAAGAGGAATTAAAAGTTCGGATGGCTTCATAAAATCCCAAAGTGCAAGGTCAACAGGCCCGCTACGAACCATCCAGCGCAAAAACATGTTCATTCTTTTCATTGCTCCGCCTTTTTCGCGCCGAGCAAAAAGATGACAACAACCAAGTCCCGCCGGACAATTTAAACAAGACTAAAAGTATTTACTTACATATTCTAACATATTATTTTTTTGTTTACCCTCATAAAATAACTCAGCAATAGAGGATTTATCAAGGCAATATAATTTATTTAAAGAATTTAGAAAACACGCAATATCAACGCCCTTAACAAACCTGTAAACAAAATTTGATAACAATTTATCGTTTTTATTGAACGAACAAATAAAGTTGTAAGGCTCATTTTGCATAATTTCAAATAGAATATTTAACTTTTGAATAAAAGCCTCTCGTTTGCCAAAAGCAAACAAGGCTGCAATGAAAGCTGATATTTCAATATCATTTTTGTTTACAAATCTGTGTGGAAACTGCACAGGATCATCTTTTATAAAGTCTTTTGTTTCGTATTTTTTAACAAGTTTATCTAAATACTCTTTCATTTTCTAAGTTCCGAAAAATAATTGTTAATCAGCTCGTTACATTCTTTTTCCATTATTCCGCCAAAAATTTTAGGTTTTGTATTTGAAATTTGAGCAAGATTTATTTTTGAACCCAGTGCGCCGTATTTTAAATCATAAGAACCAAAGTAAACTTCCTTAATTCTTGAATTTGAAATCGCCCAAGCACACATTGGGCAAGGTTCAAGGGTAACATACAAACTACAATCGTCAAGTCGCCAATTATTAAGTTGTCTAGCCGCTTTTTTAATCGCCAAAATCTCAGCATGAGCGCTTATATCGTTATTTTTTTCTCGTTCATTGTGCGCACTTGCAATGATTTTTCCATTTTGCACAATAACGCAACCCACAGGTATATCTTGCCCTGAAAGTTTTGCTTCATCTATGGCATATTTCATAAAATTATCCGACATAGTCATTAAAAACAAGCATTATATTAAAGTAATCATCTTCGCACTCAAGAATAATATCTATATTCATTGCAGCACAGAGACCTTTAACTATATAAAGCCCAAGCCCAGTACCGCGAGTAGTTCTTGTAAGCTTTGAATCCATCCTGATGAACTTATCAAAAAGTTTTTCTTTCATATCTTCCGGAATTGGCAAAGATTTGTTTTTAACAGACATGCAAGGACGGCCCTCTACGTTTCTTGCAATTATTTTGATTGGTTCATTATCTTGATTATATTTAACAGCATTGTCGCAAAGGTTTACAAGTATTTGTTCAAGCCTGTCGGAATCAGCGTATACAAGTTTTAAATCACTTGCAATATCAAGCTCAAAGTTTGAGTTATTGGAATTTGCATACAAGACAGAGTTTTCAATGGCTTCTGCAAGATTAATTTCAACCTTATTTAACTGAATGCTGAAACTTTCTATATCAGGCACAACAAGCAAGTCCTCAACCATTCTTGAAAGTCTTTGTGCCTGCTGTTTTATAATTTTTAATGATTTAATTTTTGTTTCATCGTCAATTTTAATATCATGCCTTAAAAGTCTGCTGGAATAGCCTACGATACTTGTTAAGGGTGTTCTAAACTCATGGCTTATTGCATTTACAAGATTTGTTCTAAATTCGTTAAGCCTTTCAAGTTCTATATTTTTTTCGGATAAATCATGATAAGACTGGTGGATTTTTTTTGCCATATAGTTAAACTCTTTTGCAAGAAAAACAATTTCATGAGGCGTAAATGCACTTTTTAACAAGTGAATTTTGCGCTCATAGCTACCCTTAGAAATAGCAATAATACCTTTAAACAGTTGCCTTATATTAATATACAAATAGAATGTATAAATTCCTACAATAGCAATTATAAACAACGCCGCAGATAACAACGCAAGTACAATTCTAAACCTAGCTTTATCTATTGTAGCGTTAGTAATATTTTCTGTCGTATTTACAATTACCGTCCAATCAGGATTTTCAAGTGCATAGTAAGCACTGGGCTGATTTTTATATTTATTAAACAAGTCTGCAGTTTCAATAGTTTTGTCTTTTGGCAGATTTTTTATCAACCTTTCAAGCTCTGGTGCATTTTGCGTGTTTGTAGCAATCAAAGAATTGTCTTTGGTTAGGATATAAATTTGCCTTTTTTCATCTTTATACCTTTCTGATACTGCATTTTGCATATTTGCGGTATCAAGTTTTGTGCAAAGTGAATATTCGTCATTTATGGAACTACACAATTTTATTGCAGATGCGCTCTTGTCAAATACATAGGTTTCTTTTGAAACTAGCTGATTTTGGACTATTTGTATATCCTTAAATGTGTTGTCATTTCGCTCTACTTCACTTAAAAAGTCTGCTCTGTCGGATGCATAAGGTATAAAAGTAATAGCACTTGCGGCTTCGTTTAATTTTTTTTGTGCCGAAAGCAAATAGCTTTCAATATTTTCACCGATTGTACGTGACATTTCAAGAGCGCTATAATTCAATTCACGCCTTAGCGTCTGCTGTTGTATATTTGAGATAATTAAACCTATTGTGACAAAAGGAATTAAGACTGCAAACAAAAGCACTATAATTATTTGTTGCGCAATTTTAAGCCTTTGCATCATACTTCCTCCAAAACACCAAAGGGGGTAAGTTTGTAGCCTACATTTGTTACAGTGTGCAAATATTTAGGATGTCTTGTGTCTTCTTCAATTTTTTGCCTTAATGAACCAACATGAACCCTTACCATTCTAACATCTTCATCTGAGCCATAACCCCAAACTTCATCCAATAGTGTTGCCAAGGTAACAGGGTTATTTAAGTGCTGCAAAAGGCAATATAAAATTTCAAACTCTGTCGGAGTAAGTTTAATTTTTTTATCCAAAATACCTTCACACGGTTACAAATGTCGGCTACAAGCTTACTCCGTTCGGTTCGCTTGAGGAGTAGTAATGCAAAGATTAAAAATTGCTCAACAAATCATAATCGTACTTTTGTTTG
>CALUYC010000038.1 GCA_944324895.1 Candidatus Gastranaerophilales bacterium | reverse complement strand
TTTGACAGGATTTGTAACACCTGTTGAAGTTTCGTTGTGTGTTAATGTCACAACTTTAATTTCTTTGTTTATATCAGCGTCTAAGATTTTTTTAAGTTCATTTGGGTTAATCGCTTGACCGTATGGTACTTCAAGTTTTTGAACATCAGCGCCTCTTGAGGCTGCAATTTTTGCCCAACGTGCACCAAAGTTACCAATGATTAATGATAAAACTTTATCTCCTGCATTTACAAGGTTTGAAATAGCTGAATCCATTGCACCTGTGCCTGAGGATGTATATATTTGAACATCATGTTTTGTTTGAAAAACCCATTTTAAGTTTTCTTCAACACGTCTTACTATTGTTGAGAATTCAGTACTTCTGTGGCCGATTGGATGTTTTGCCATTGCTAAAAGTACGCTTTCAGGAACCGGCGTAGGCCCCGGAATCATCAAAAAATCTTTGTCTTTCATTTTCTCTTCCTTTATAAAGCTAAACTACTGTCAATACTTTTGGGCAAATAAGCCTGAGGGTAGCTGTACGATCGGACAAAGCCCGCATTTTTGTACATGCTAACGGCACTGGAGTTGTCAAGGTCAACGCTGGCATTTAGTTCTGTTAAATTAACAAGACCCGACTGATTTAGTTTAATAACATCGCCAACTACCGATTTTAAAAGTAGTTTAGACAGCCCCATGCCGCGGTGTTCTTTTAGTATTCCCACAAGCGGAATGTTGCCAATGCGCTCTCCCGTTACATTTGAGAGGCAAAAACCTATTAATTTATTTTCATGCAGTAAAACTTTTGAAGAATGCGTTAAAAATCTGCCATATATTGATTTTGTAATTTTTTCTACAATATCTTTGCAGCCTTCTATAGTGGCAAATCTGTTATCAAAATTAATATCTGATGATTCGCTAAAGCTTTTTAATATAACACCAGCTAATTCATCGGCGTAAATATCGCTATAGGGAACAATTTTGTAGCCGATTGGAATTGAATACAAATTAAGTTGTTCAATTTCTTTTATAAGTCTTTTATCGTTAACATCAAAGACCATAACACCAAGTTCAATAAACTTAAAGCCAAATGAGGCTAATTTTTCCTTGTAGTCTGTTTGTACACCAAGCATGGGGTAGCTTACAAGTGCTTGCTTTCTTTTTTCACAAGTTTCAAGCATGAATTTTTCCATAAGCGAATCGCGTTTTTCATCAATATTTTCGCTTCCCAAAATATGAATTAAGAAAAGTTCAATAACATCGGAACTTGCATTTGAAAAAGCCAAAAAACCTGTTGGAATATCGTCTTCTAACAATATTATGCAGTTTATAAGTTTTTTGTTGAAATATTCAATAAACTCATCATATTCAAGCGGATCTATTTCAAATTTGTAATCTTCAGCGCACTTTCTTCTAAAGTCGTTGTACACGCCTGCAAAAATTTTAAAATACTTTTCGCTCAAAACCTGAGTTTGATACATCCCTAAGCTTCCTTATTAATTTGTTGCAATTATATCACAGTGATGCTCTGATATCAAATGATGCATTTTTTCTTTTTTTGTCATTATGTATCTTTTGTTGAATTTATTGATATCAGGCTCTATTGCGCCTCTTTCTTCAATTTCTATGCCATAGCCTTTGAGTGCTACAATTTTTGTAGGATTGTTGGTTATAAGTTTTATTTTTTTGTAGCCTAAATCATATAGAATCTGTGCACCGCAGCCATAGTTTCGCATATCACTTTTAAAGCCAAGGGAGATATTTGCCTCAATGGTATCTTGCCCTTTGTCTTGCAACGCGTATGCTTTTAATTTGTTTACAAGACCTATGCCGCGTCCTTCATGGTCTAAGATATAGACAAGAGCACCTTTTCCATACTCGTTAATCATACTGAGTGATGAGTGCAGTTGCTGATTGCAGTCACATTTTAAACTGTGAAAAACATCCCCTGTTAAGCAGCAGGAGTGCATTCTAACGAGTGGTGTTTTATCCGATCCGTCATCTTTCACTAATGCCACATGTTCTTTTTGAGTTAATTCATCAACATATCCGTATATTTCAAATTCGCCAAAAAGTGTTGGCAGGGAAGTTTTTATCTCTCTTTTTACAAATCTTTCTTCTTTTAAGCGATATTCAATGAGCTGTGCCACTGTTATAAATTTTAAATTATGTTTTTTTGCAAATTCTACAAGGTCATCGCGACGAGCCATGGTGCCGTCTTCTTTCATAATTTCACACATTACTGCAGCAGGTTCCAAATTTGCAAGACGTGCTAAGTCAACACCTGCTTCGGTATGGCCGCTGCGTTTTAAAACTCCGCCTACTCTTGCAATAATCGGGAAAATATGCCCCGGGCGTCTTAAGTCTTCGGGTTTTGCATTATTATCTAATATGACTTCTATAGTTTTTGCTCTGTCATAAGCGCTTATGCCTGTCGTAACTCCGTATTTGGGGTCTGCATCAACGCTTTGTGTAAAATTTGTACCTTTAACATCGGTATTGTGTTCAACCATAGGGTTTATGCCTATTTTTTGGGCGCGTTCTTCGTTTATTGCAAGACAAACAAGTCCTCTGCATTCTTTTGCCATAAAATTAATAACTTCTGGCGTTACAAAAGATGCCGGAAAAAGCAAATCGCCTTCGTTTTCCCTGTCTTCATCATCCGCTACAATTACGCCTTTACCGTTTTTAAAGTCTAAAATAGCTTCTTCAATAGTGTTAAAGATTATTTTATTCATAAATATCCCTTTTGTTCAAAAGCCGTTTTCCCTTAGGAATTCCAAGCTTATTTTTTCTTCTTTATTATTTTGTGCTGACAAAAATTTTTCAATATATTTTGCAAATATATCAACTTCAATGTTTACAATATCGCCTGTTTTTAAAAATTTTAGATTTGTCCTCTCAAGTGTTTGAGGAATCAGACTTACGCAAAAGGAATTGCCTTTAACCTCGCTTATTGTAAGGCTGACACCGTTTATTGCTATTGAACCTTTTTCAACAATATACTTTGTATCATATTCAAACTCAAAAACCCTTGCTTCACCTTGGTTTTTAGCATTTAAATATTTTGCCTTCGAGTCAATGTGCCCCTGCACAATGTGTCCGTCTAATCTTTGTCCTAAAAGCAGAGCTCTTTCAAGGTTGACTTGAGAATTTATCTTTAACAAATCTAAATTCGTACGTTTTAAACTTTCTGGCATACAAAAAACGCTAAATGTATCTTTTGTTTTGTTTATAACGGACTGGCATGCGCCGTTAATTGCAACAGATTCTCCGATTTTAAGTTCTTGTGTGAATGTGGCAAAAATTTCAAAAACCTTGCCGCCGTTTTTTTGTTCTATATTTTTAACTGTTCCTATTTGTTCAATTAATCCTGTAAACATAACAACAGATTACCATAAAAATAAAAAACACAGAGGGGTTGCTTCTCTGTGTTGTTAATGCGTTGTTAGTGCTTCGTCTAAGCCAATACATCAAGTTTTTGCCCGTTAACGCTACGTTCGCGTCCTCCGCAGCAGTTGATGTTTAATTTTTCACCTTTCTCAAAACGATTAATTGCGCTTTGATACTTTTGGCTTGCACCAAAAGTGACCGGTTTTGAGCATTGCGTTTTTGCGCAAATTGCGTGAATGGGTTTTATCATTTTTTCCTTACCCTTCCCTAGCCTTGTTTAAAAACATCAGCTATCGTTCTTCAACGGATTTTTATTTTATAACTCTAAAGCATCTGTGTCAACCATATTTTATAATTTTTAATATCATCTTTATATTTTTGTTTTATAATTATCTTATGAAAGATAAAATTGTAGCAATAGTCGGTCGTCCTAACGTTGGCAAGTCAACACTTGTTAATCGCATTGTGGGCGCAAGAAAGTCTATAGTTGATGATATGCCCGGTGTTACCCGCGACAGAATATATTTTGATGCTTCTTGGCAAGGGAAAGACTTTGTTATTATTGACACAGGCGGTATTATAACCGATGATGACGATGAATTTGTTAACAATATTTTGTCACAAGCAAAATTAGCAGTTGAAGAAGCGGACACGATTATTTTTCTTGTGGATGCAAAATCGGGTCTAAGCCCTTATGATTACGACATTGCAAATATTTTAAGAAAGTCTAAAAAAGAAATTTTGCTTGTTGCAAATAAAGTTGACTCAAATTCCCAAAAAGATGATTTAAGTGAATTTTTCGCACTCGGTTTTGGTGAAGCACATCCCCTAAGCGCCTTGCATGGCTGTGGTGGAGTTGGTGACTTACTTGATAAAATTGTTGAAAATATAGAACCTGAAAAAACTCTTGACGATGAACAGGATGTTATAAAAATTGCGATTGTGGGAAAGCCAAATGCCGGAAAAAGCTCTATTTTAAACAATTTACTGAATGAACAACGTGCTATTGTGAGTGATGTTTCAGGCACTACACGCGATAGTATAAATTCAAAAATAACATACCAAAATCAAGAATATATCTTAATTGACACCGCGGGAATCAGAAAAAAATCCAAAGTTGACTATGGTGTTGAAGCCTTTGCGGTTGATAGGGCTATTCGAGCAATACGCGAGGCTGATGTTGCACTTTTGGTGGTAGATTGCATTGAAGGACTTACCGATCAGGATAAAAAAATTGCTCAAATTGCTGAAGAAGCCGGATGTGGACTAATTTTAGCTTTTAACAAATGGGATTTAAAAAAAGGTGTTCAAACGCATGCTTACGAAAGCAATATTGAGAAAGAAGCACCGTTTTTAAATTATGCAAAAAAGCTTTTTGTAAGCGCAAAAACAGGTCAAAGACTTAACCAAATTTTTGATACTGCTCGTGAAGTCGCGGCTGAACGCGCAAAAAGAATTTCAACAGGTCTTTTAAATAAAGTTGTAAACGAGGCTTTTGCGCTTAATCCTCCTGTTTCCATAAAAGGCAAAATGTTAAGAGTGTATTACACAACACAGCCAAAAACCAAGCCACCGACGTTTGTGCTGTTTATAAATAATAAAGATTTGGTTAAAGATTCGTATAAGAGGTATCTGTTAAAGAAATTGCGCGACGCGTTCGGTTTTTTTGGAGTTCCGATAAGAATTTCTTTCAGACAGAAGGGAGATAAATAATGGAGTTTTTGCTTAACGCTTTTTTATCATTTTATTCGATGGAGTCGCTTAAATTTTTGGCAGGCTTTTGCATTCTTGCATATTTGATAGGCTCAATTCCTACAGGTTATCTTGTTGTTAAACTAAAAACGGGGCAGGATATAAGGGAAGTCGGCTCAGGTTCGACAGGTGCCACCAATGTTAAAAGAGTGTTGGGCAAGAAATGGTTTTTTATTGTAATGCTTTTAGATGCCTTTAAGGGTGCCCTACCTGTTATTTTGGCAAAGGTGTCATTGCAAGCCGGACTTTTGCTTGACCCGTATGGAATATACGCGGTAGCTTGTGCTATTTTTGTAATTGTGGGACACTCAAAACCTTTATTTCTTAACTTTAAAGGTGGAAAATCAGTAGCATCGGGAGTTGGTACAATTTTAGCACTTTCGCCATTGGCAGGGTTAATTATAGCCTTAATTTGGGGCGTTATAACATATGTTAGCAGGTATGTTTCGCTCGGTTCCATTGTGGCACTTATTTTGTCACCTTTTATAATGTATTTTACTGCTGCTCCAGTTGCATATGTTGTATACTGCACAATCGCTGCAATATACATTGTGTATTTACACAGGGAAAATATTAAAAGATTGCTTAACGGCAATGAAAATAAAGTAAGATAAACCCTTGCAAAAAAAATATGAGCATGTATTATTAGAGATGTCAGAAAAATTCCCGACATCTCTAATAGTTAAAATAAGCCTTTAAAAGGGTTATTTTGCTGTTTTTTATTTTTTAAGGGAAAAATAAGGTTATTATATATAATTTGAAAGGTATAAAACGTGGAAGAAAAAGAAACAATTCAAAACGAAACAGTTGAAGAAGTTGTTGAAACTGCTGAAGTTGAAACTGTTGTTGAAGAAAAAGAAGCTGAAGTTGAAGTTCAGCAATTAAAACCTCAAAAGAGAGGACAAAGAAGAAGAAAAATCGAAACCGTTGAACCCGTTGAGTCTGAATGGAAAGAACAGGTTGTTCAAATTCGTCGTGTAACAAAGGTTGTTAAGGGCGGTAAAAAGCTTAGCTTTAGAGCCATTGTTATTGTCGGAAACAAAAAAGGCCAAGTTGGTATGGGTGTTGCAAAAGCTGCTGAAGTTATTATTGCTATTCAAAAAGCAGTTGCAGACGCAAGAAAAAATCTTATTACAGTGCCGATTTTCAAAACTACAATACCTCATATGGTAACAGGTCGTTCGGGTGCAGGTTCAGTTGTGTTAAAACCGGCTTCACAAGGTACCGGTGTTATCGCAGGTGGTGCTGTTCGTGCGGTTCTTGAATTGTCAGGTATTGAAAATATCCTGTCAAAATCTTTAGGTTCAAAATCGCCTCTTAACGCAGCAAATGCTACGCTTGATGCTCTTAAAAGCTTAAGGTCATTCTCTGATGTAGCTCGTGCCCGCGGTATCGATATGAAGAAAATGTTAGGTTAGGAAGCAGGTAAGAAATGGCTAAGAAAGAAGAAAAAATAAAAATACAATTAGTAAAAAGTACTATTGGCGCGCCGGAAAAACATGTTAAAATTGTACGTGCGCTTGGTTTAACAAAAACAAATCAAATTGTTGAACACCTGCCCTCAGCTACAATTATGGGTATGGTTAAAAAAATCCCTCACTTGGTACAGGTAGTAGAATAGAAAGTAAAGGTAAATAAATGATAACATTAGAAGATTTAAAACCGGCAGAAGGTTCGGTATCCAAATCTAAAAGAGTTGGCAGAGGCCGTTCGTCAGGTCATGGTAAAACATCTTGCCGCGGTCATAACGGCGAAGGCCAAAGATCGGGCAGAAGTTCTAAAAGAGGCTTTGAAGGCGGACAAATGCCCTCATACCGTCAAATGCCTAAATTAAAAGGCTTTAAAAACAGATTTGCCCTTAAGGCTGCTGAAATCAATGTAAGTGATTTAAATGAAATCAGCGTTGATACTGTTGATTTAACATATTTAATCGAAAACAAAAAAGCTCATCCGTCTTGTGTTACTTTAAGAATACTGGGCAACGGTGAACTTAAAAAAGCTGTTACGGTTAAAGCTACTTATGTTACACCATCAGCAAAAGAAAAAATTGAAAAAGCAGGCGGAAAGGTTGAATTAGTTTAATGCAACAACAAGTAAACAGCCAGCAAATGCTGGAGAGTTTAATGTC
>CALUYC010000037.1 GCA_944324895.1 Candidatus Gastranaerophilales bacterium | reverse complement strand
TCAAGAGATTTTTTCTTTTGAGCTTTTAATTCCTTTAATTTTTCCTGATATTCGGTTTCAATTTGTGCTGTTTTTTGGCGTATTTCTTCTGTTTCGCGTTCTTTTTGAGAAAGTTCGCTATGCGTTTGTTGAATTTTTGCAAAAACCTCGCCCTCAGGGCTTTTTGTTTTGTTTAAAATTTCTTTTGCGTTATTTATAATTTCACTGTTTAAATTAAGGTTGTGAGCTATATCAAGCGCGTTTGAGCTGCCTGCAAGCCCTAAAATAAGTTTGTAAGTAGGTTTTAAGGTGTTAACATCAAATTCTACACTGGCGTTTTCAAATTTATTGTTTTCGTATTTTAAAATTTTTAATTCGCCTAAATGCGTTGTGGATACGCACAAAACGTCTTTTTGTGATAAATATTCCAGTATAGCGCGCGCAAGGGCTGCACCTTCCTCAGGGTCAGTTCCTGCGCCCAATTCGTCAAAAAGCACAAGAGAATCTTCATTTGCATTTTCGATAATTGTTGAAATATTTTTAATGTGTGCACTAAAAGTCGAAAGGCTTTGGGAAATGCTTTGTTCTTCGGATATATCGGCTAAAACCATATCGAACGGGTAAATTTTAGCACCTAGCGCGCTAATGTGCAATCCTGCCTTTGTCATAAGGGTTAAAAGGCCTGCGGTTTTAAGTGTTACAGTTTTACCACCT
Source organism: Candidatus Gastranaerophilales bacterium (assembly GCA_944324895.1). Classification (GTDB taxonomy): domain Bacteria; phylum Cyanobacteriota; class Vampirovibrionia; order Gastranaerophilales; family Gastranaerophilaceae; genus Galligastranaerophilus. Next base: position 25,761 of record CALUYC010000037.1, on the reverse strand, counting down.
GTGTTAGAGCCTGTAATTAAAAGTGAATTGTACGTTTTGCCAAGTTCAAAGTCGTTTTCCACAATGTTTTCAACATTACCAATTAAAAGAGGATGGCGCATTGACTGTATTTCAATTATTTTCTCATCACTTATTTGCGCAGCAGTTGACTTTGTGCGAATTGAATATTTTGCCCTTGCAAAGATGAAATCAAGCTCGCTGAGTGTATTTTGGATATCTGATAATTCTTGTTTAATATTTAAAAATTCTTTTGTTAATTCACTTAAAATGCGCTCTATTTCAGCGTTTATTTCAACTTCAAGTTGACGAATTTTATTATTTATGGGCACAAGGGCGGACGGTTCAATAAAATAAGTCTGATTACTTGCGCTTACATCATGTACAATGCCTGAAACTTTGTTTTTGTCAGTTGCTTTAACTTGAAAAACAGTCCTGCCTTCACGCGTTGTCCAGACTATGTCTTGCAAATGTGAAATAAAATCTGCATTGCTCAATAGCTTTCCTATAGCGGATTTTAAATTATCTTTTGTACTTTTAATGGAGTTTCTGAGTCTTTTTAATTCAGCACTTGCACTGTCTGTTATGTTCATTTCAGCGTCGAATGTGGCAAAAATTTCATCTTCAAATTCTTTATTTGTATATAAATTTAGTGAAAATGCTTTTAAATTTGGGCAATTTTCTTCTTTTGAAAGGAAATTTTTAATTAATCTTGATGTTCTTAAATTTTTTGCCAAATCAATAATGTCACTTGCTCCTAGCCTTCGGTTTTCAAGGATTTTAACCCCATCGCAAAGAAATTCGAGCGGAAAACAAGAAAAATTACCCGCATTATCGTATATTCTTTTTGCCTCGCTTGTCAGTTCAAGATGATACTCAATTTGCGCTCTTTTGTTGTAAATAGGGGCATTTAGGCATTTTTCTTTACCTAAATCGGACATGGCAAAATTTGCAAGAATTTCTAAAACCTTGTCAAATTCCAGTGATTGGGCATGTTTTTTAATTAAATCCGCTTGAGTGTCGGTCATTTTTTCTAACTTTGTACCAGTGATGACCTTATTCTATCAAGAGCAGCGTCTTTACTCAAGTCCCATTCGCGTTTTGTTATGTGTGTAACTTCATAGCCCAAGCGCTCCATTATTGCTTGTTTTTTGGTTTCGTTTACGCTTGCTTGCAATTCGTCTTCTACGCCGTCAATTTCGACAATTAATTTGTCATCAATCATAATATCGGCGTTAATGCCTGCAAAATCAATACCAGCGCGGAGTTGGTGAGTTGTAAATTCCCTTTGTATTGCTTCAAAAACTTCTTTTTCAAAAGAATTTTTAAATACATTTTTTCTTGATGCGATAACTTTATCTTGAGATTGTACAAATTCAAGGTAATCTCTCAAAAGTCCTTCAGGCAGTTCGTTTACAGGTTTAGAGATAAAGTTTATAAGTTTTTTTCTGGCACGAGTTATTGCGACATTAAAAAGATTCGGCTTTTGCAAAAACATAAGGCTTTGAGAGTGTGAATTTGCTGCAATGGCCCATGACATAAGCATTACATCTCTTTCATCTCCCTGAAAAGCATGTGCAGTACCTATTTCAATTTGATGCTGTTGAATTGTTTCCTGAGAAAAAACTCTTAAAACAGCTTTTTTAATAAGCTCTACCTGACCTCTAAAGGGTGAAATTATACCTATTGAAACAGGTTCTGTGTCAGGGTTTTTCTCGTTTTCATAAATTATATCCTGAACTTTTTTGATAATAGCTTCGCATTCTGCCTGATTTCTTGTTATATCGGTATCTACTTTTGCCTCTTTAACTTCAACAAGTTCAACAGGCGAAACCATATCAAAATAAGGCTTCATAACTTTTATTCTGCCGCCGTAAAATTCTCTGTTTGAAAATTCAATAATCGGTTTCGGTGAGCGAAAATGTTCGTCTAAAAGTGTTGGTGTTGTTGAATAGTAGTTTGCAACATCGAACATAGAGTTCGTTCTGAAACGCCACAAAAGCTGATATCTGTCTTCAATGTTATATTGATTTAAAAATGATTGTTCTTTTGCCTTCTCTAAGAACGATAAGTGCGGCAGTTGTTTGTCATCGCCTACAATTACGGCTTTTTTAGCGCGGAAAAGTATTGGAAAACAACTTGCAATATCACATTGCGATGCTTCGTCAATTATTACAACGTCAAATAATGCAGGTTTTAAAGGTAGCGAATTTGAAATAGCATAAGTTGTAACGCACCAGCAGGGAAATGCTGCCAAAAGTGGCTTAAAGTCTTCCTTTTCAAGGAGTCTGTTTTGTTGGTTTAACTTTCTTGATACAAGAGATTTTGAGTGTATCATAAGTCTTTGACGTTTTTGTTGGTCGCACAAAATATTTTTTAAAGCTGTTCTGCGTTTGTTTTTTAGGATATCTACCGCAAGTTTTTGTTGTTTTTTTCTAAGACTTTTAATTTTCTTTAAAATCTGGTGTAAATTGCCAATTTTATAAATATTATTTTCAATTTTGCGTAATTTTGCACACAAGAGTTCTAAATCAAGCTCTAAAGCTAATCTTTGCGAGAGTTCCGAGGGTTTTATTTTTCCTTTTAAGTTTAGTAGTTTTTTAATTTTTTTGAGTTTTATTCTTTCAAAAATTTTGTCGAAAATATTTTTATTTCGCTTATTTTCATATTTTTCAAGTGCTTGTAGTAATTTTCTTGTTTGGTTAACTTCTTCAATGCTAAGCGCATTCTTTATTATTTCGCACTCGCCTATTGCATCTTGCGTTTCCTTTTTTTCCTCATTTATTTCGCTGTAGCGTTTTTCAAGGGAAAAAATCTTTTGTGCGCCTTCTTCGAGCCTTGTTATTTCGTCGCACAAATTTTTCATATCATCAGGCTCGGCCATAACCGCGTCTTGGTAGCCTGTGTCTAAATCAACTTTGTTAGAGAGCAAATCTTCCAGTTTAAAATTGAGCATTTTTTGATAATTTGCCCTGCCTGCCCTAAGCGCAAGATACGGTGCATTTAATGAGTTTAAGCGCTCTGCGACAACATCAACCGCTTTGTCCATTCGAGAAGCCACAAGTACGCTTTTGCCGTTTGCAATCAAGTGAGATACAAGGTTTACAATAGTTTGCGACTTTCCTGTTCCCGGAGGGCCGTAGACTGCTAAAAAGTTATTTTCTTCAATTTTTTTAATTACATCCTCTTGAGAATCGCTAAGCGATAGCGGAGTAATAGGGAAAAAGTCTTTTATTTCCTTTTCTTCCAGTTTTTCGTTTGCAATTTTACCCTTTTGCAGCAAATATTCATGACTTATAACATCGAGCACTGTTTCGCGATAAACCCCTTGCGGTTTTTCGGCAATTTGTGTTAGTTCATGCAAAACACCTGCGGTGATACTCGGGCGTTTTGTTAAAATAACGGCATTTTTTCTTTGTAAAGTAAGTTTTTCAACTTTTACACGCGGGCGTTTTGTAATTTCATCTATTGCATCAAAGTCAAAATCCCCTTCTTCAAGTGCTTTTTCAAGATTTTCTCTTGAATAAAAATCTTCAAAATCTTGTTTTATGTCATCAACAGGAGCTGTTTCAATCTCTATTTCAGGAATTAGTGATTTTAAGGTTGTTAAAAATATTTCAAGACTTTCTTGTGTCAAGGGTAGTTCGGGTACAACATCTAAAAGTCCGGAGAGCATCGCGTCCGCCTCTTGCTCGTCGTCCCTTTTCATAAGTTGTGCCAAAGCACCTGTGTTAAGCGATAAAATATCTTCCTGTGCGTTTAGAACAATATTAATTCCGCGCCTTTCGAGCTTGCAAGGTACGTATAAAAGCGGGGTTAAAAATTGGTTATTCTTTCTTGCTTTTGAGTTTTTGCCGACAAGAAAAAGATAACCGTATATTAAATACTTTTCTTTTGCGTTCATTTCGCCTTGAATCATAAGCTCGGTTAAATAGCTGTTTGAACCGTCAAGCAAGAGTTCTTGGTCGAAATTTGTAAAGAGTTGCTCCTCCTCATCAAGAAAAACCCATTTATTTTCCTTGTCCTCTTTTAAGTTGCGAAACGTAGAGCTTTTGACTTCTTCTCTTACGCAATCATGCAGATATTGCGCAAGTTTTTTTATAAAACTTGTGTTAAATGCGCTTGCTATAACTTTTTGGGCTTCTTGTAGCATAAGTATATTATAGCTTGCATTTAAAAATTCTTTTCATACAAAAAGATGAGAGACAAAAATATAAAGTTGATAAATCGCATGATTTTTATAAAAACAAAAAATAGCGGAAGACGAGGCTCGAACTCGCAACAACCTGCTTGGAAGGCAGGGACTCTACCAATTGAGTTACTTCCGCTTATGAATTTAGTTATGCAAATTCTGATAGAAAAACAATATGTCTTTCAAACAGGGCACAACCGTACTTTTTATTATTATTGTCAATTTTGCAATCGTAACTCAATTTTTATACACTAAAAGCAACTTTATTTCAAGTCTAAAAACAATAAATAAAAAAAAGCCGTCCTAAAAGGCGGCTACTAGACTTGGGGAGGAGGTTTTGAGTTAGGACTTATGTCCTTATGTTTATTTTTACGGTTAAAGATTTTAAAGCTTTAAACATATCATCCATACGTATTAATTTTTAAAAAAAGTTCAATATTTATCAGCATTTTGGTAAAATATAAATTATGAAGAAATTTTTTGCATTACTGTTAATAATATTTTTTGCCTGCACTCTTTTGGGTGCTGATGCAGCACAAAAGAAGAAAAAAGTTAAAAAACCGAAAATCAGAACAAAAATTGAATTTGAAGCAAAAGACGGGTTTTTAATCGTAGGCGATTTGTACTTTGCGCCGCAAAGGAAACCGCCCCGTCCGCTTATTATTCTTCTGCATTCTTTTGGTTCAAAGGCAAGTGATTGGGGAAATTTAAGCGAAAACTTACGTGTTAAAAATTACAATGTCCTTGTATTGGATTTAAGGGGTCATGGCAGAAGTGTTTATATGAAAAATTTGAAATTTAAATCCAGATTTAATTTTCAAAAAGATGATTGGGCGAAATTACCTATCGATGTTGTAAGCGCGGTTGATTATATTAAAAAGAATTATCCCCAAATTGATACAGAGGAAACATATATTGTTGGGGCAGATTTAGGTGCTAATTCCGCGGTTTTGGCCGCTTCAATTATGAAAACAAAACCAAAGAAGATGGTTTTAGTATCACCTTATGTATCATTTAAAAATCTTGATATAGCCCTTATTGTGCCGAGGCTAAATACTATACCTATGATGGTTATGGCCTCTCGTGCGGATAAGTATTCTTATTCTCAATCTGATATAATTTACAGACTTATACACTCGCCAAAAGTAATTAAACTCTACGATCAGGGTGGTTCCGGAAACTTGCTTTTAAAGCGTAATCCAACTTCTTATGATGAAATAATAAATTATATTTCGGGCAAATAGATGATTTAAAATACTCTACAAACGTATATAGTATTCATACATATACCATGGGGAGTAGAATATGGCAGGAAATCTCAAAAAGAAACTTGAAGTTAAAGAAGGCGGCCTAAGGGTAGTAAAAGCGCCAAAAACAAAGCCATATAGTGACATTGACCTGAATAATTGGAAGCTGTATTCGCATATTAAAACTGGCTCATTGTGGGAATTTTCATCTCGCGATAAATCAAACGGACACAGTTATGATTACCATGGCAACTATATTCCCCAAATTGCAACTCAACTTTTTGAGCGCTTTACAAAGAAAAATGATATTGTCTTAGATTTGTTTTTCGGTTCGGGCACATCGGGTATTGAAGCTCTTAATATGGGTAGAAGGTGTATAGGAGTTGAGCTTAAGCAAGATATGGTCGATTACGTTTCCTCTAAGTTTACAAAACGTGAACTTGTTTCGAAAATGAATATAATTTGTGCAGATAGTGCATCAAAAGAAGCAAAAGAAAAGGTAGAGGCGCGTCTTGATGTTATGGGTTCAAAAGCTGCGCAGTTCCTTGTTCTGCATCCGCCATACGATGATATTATTAAATTTAGTGATAAAAAAGAAGATTTGTCTAATTGCGCAACTACAGAGGAGTTTTACGAGCTTTTCAAAAAGGTTGCAAAAAACGGTTCTGACTTGCTTGAAAAAGGCAGGTTTGCAACGCTTATTATTGGTGATAAATACGCAAATTCCCGCCTTGTGAATTTAAGTTTTGAATGTCAAAGACGTATGGAAGAATTAGGTTTCATAACAAAAGCCGTAATTGTAAAAAATATTACAGGTAATGAAAAAGCTAAAGGTAAGCAAGCTAATTTATGGCGTTATCGCGCACTTGCGGGCGGGTTTTATACTTTTGACCATGAGTATGTTATGGTTTTTCAAAAATTATAAATTATTTAGCTGTTCCAATGCTCTTTTTTCAATTTTTTCGGCATTTAAAATGGCGCTGTTAACATTAGGGTCAAGCTCTTGGTTTTGTCCGTCTGTTTTTACCATGCATTCTGAAGATGGAATATAAGTTCTTGTCGGTTCAAGAGAATCTTGTTTATTTTCTTCCTGTTTAGGGGTTTCTTCTTTTTTCTTGCCTAAGCCGAACAAGTCCATTTTACTTTGGGAATTGTTATTTAGTGCGCTTAAATTTTGTTGAACTTGAGGCTGACTTGGGATATTTGCCTGTTGCTTCGGTGTGTTGTTTTGTATTATATATTTTGAATTTGCACCGTTAAGCACACTGTTTTGTTGGTTGTTTTCAACTTTTAGTTCGCCGTTTAAATATTTAACCATTAACTCTGGGTTTTCAAGTAATTGATTTAAAAACTGCGGGTCGTTTTCCATTTTCTTCATAAGTTCGGGATTAGCCGCAAGTTTTTGCATCATTTCTTCTTGAGTCATGCTAATTTCGTTGTTGTTTTGAGTTTTTGTTTCTTCTTTATCTTTGTCTATAATTGATTTTGTCGGTCTGCCAAAAATCAAATGTGAAACTTTAACTACACATTTTGCAACAAGAGGGCCTACAACCATAGCACCTACGGCAAATCTTAGCACCGTACCAAAATATGGACCTTTCAATTTGTTTGCAAAGTTTTTTATGCTGTTAAACATTGATGTGCCTAAAGATTTGTCAGCATTGTCTACAAAAGGTTTTATAGTTTCGGCATCCAAACCTGTAGAGAATATTTTGCCCAATAATTTAAATGGTTTTTGATACCATTTTGAATTACCGTTTAAAAATTCTTTTATTTTTTTAGATTCTTTTAAGTAATCAATATGCGAAATTGTTCCTGCATCAACTTTAGCGTTTAGATTTTTAATCATGTTGCGGTATGTATTAACGCTTTGAGCTTGTTCCGCTGCATTTTTTGCACCGTTAATACCTATATATTTTAAGCCGCCTATAGCATGAGAGGCTTTAACCTGCAATGGGATTGAAAGAAAATATCCAAAGTCGTTTGCTACGTTTTCACTAAATGTTGAAAGTTTTTCTCCTTCTGGCGCGTCCATTGCTTCTCTGATTGCTTGAGCAAACATTGCAGCTTGAATTACAATCATAATTTTGCCGCCTGCACCGCCGTTAGTTAAGCCTTCAAGAGTTTTTAAAGCTTGTCTTGGAAGGCTTTTACCAAGATTTGTAGCTTGTTTTCCAAGACCTGCCGAGTTTTCAAAAACAGCGTTTAATTTATTTGCCATTTCTTTAAAAGAGCCTTCTCTTTTTAAGAAAGGTATATTTGGGATTTTGAAAAATCTGTTTTGAGTTAAATAATCTACCGAAACTTTTGTGTCGGGTGCATTTGCTAAGTTTTTAATTAATTTTTGGATTTGAGATTGATTTTGCTCACAGTTTTTAAATAAATCATCAATAAAATCAAGAGCCTCTTTGCCGGTTTTGCCGTTAATATCTGTTATACCGTCCAAAAGTTTTACAATGTCATCCCCATGACCATTTTGCAAATGGTAGTTCAACATTGAGTTTACATCATTCATAACATACCCTGTTATGCCTCTTGATTGGCTTACTGCAAGTCCGTTTTGAGCTTTAGTAGGTGTTTTAATGCATCTTAATATAGCGGATTTGTCAATTAAACCGCTGAAAAAGTTTTTTATTTTTCCGTTTCCGCCATTAGGGAAATGTTTTAGAGAAAATTTTTCTGCCCAATTTCCTACTTTACCGAGCCAGCTTTCTTCCCACTTGCAGTTTAATTTATTGTTTAACCCTTGACAAAATTGTGCAAGACCCAGCCAAATAGCACCTGTTAAACCCAATGTGATAGGGTCTTTTTTAGCGTCTTTTGCTGCTTTAACGGCGGTATTTCCCTGTACGCTTTCTCTTACATCGTAATTTTGTACACTTTGGGGTAGTTTTTGGTTTACCTGTTGTGGTATAACATCTTTAACTGCGCCGTAATTAAGCTGATTTTGGTAATTATTTGTAATCATTCCTATACCTTGATAATAGCATATATAAAAATAAAAACTAAAAAGGTTTGGAATTTGCCATGAAATTTTGCGAAATTTAGTCAATGTTTACAATTTTAATATATGCTATAATTTACTTAAATTAATCGGAGTAAAATTTTGCATATAGTTGTTTGTATAAAACAGGTTGCAGATACCAATAATGTCAGATGGAGCAAGGAAAATAACCTTTTAAGAGAAGGAATGCTCTCTATTTTGAATCCATGTGATGATTGGGCGATAGAGCGTGCTCTTGAAATTAAGAAAAAACACAAAAATGTTGAAATAACAGCAATTTCAATGGGGCCAAATCAGGCAAAAAGTGTTGTTGAATATGCTCTCGCGCGCGGTTGTGACAGGGGTATATTGTTGTGTGATAAAGCTTTTGCCGGTTCAGATACTCTATCTACAGGTAGAATTTTATCTGCAGCAATAAAAAAAATTGTACCTGATTTTGATTTAATAATTTGCGGGCAATATGCGCAAGATGGTGATACGGCGCAGACCGGGCCTACTATTGCAGGATTTTTAAAGTTGCCTGTTATATCTTTAGTTGATGAGGTTATTAATTCTGATAATCAAATTTCGATTTTAAAACAATCACTTGCTGAGGGTATTAATATATTTGAAGTCAAAAACCCTTGTGTTGTATGTGTTATAAAGGGAAAAGAAGCTATAAAACCCCTTTGTGTTACTGATTACGTTAGAGCACAAGATTTAGGAGTTGAAATTTTTGGCATACAAAAACTTGATTTAGAGCCTTCTCAAACAGGGATTTTAGGTTCGCCAACCTTTGTTTCCAAGGCATTTAAAGCACAACACAATAGAAGTGCAAAAATAGTTGAAAATGCCCAAGAATTTTTGCGCAAGGTAATTACAAGCGGAGGCAAAATTGGAAAATAAAAAAATATTTGTTGTCTGCGAATACAAAAAAAATCAAAATGTCTTTCGTGATGTTTCTTTTGAGCTTTTGAGTGCTGCAAATTCTTTAAGCAGACAAGCAAAAGAAGAATTTAATTTTGATTATAAAGTTTATGCAATAGTGTTAGATTGTGGGATTGATGCGGACTTTTGCCAATTATCAAGATACGGTGCGCAAGAAATTATTTATTTAAAAAATGAAAAATTTAGACACTATAACTGTTGTCACTATTCTTGTGCGCTTGTTGAGCTTTTTAAAGACAAAAAGCCTGATATTGTTTTGTTTGGAGCTACAAATGTTGGCAGGGAGCTTGCTCCGCTTATTACTTCAAGCCTGCAAACGGGTCTAACCGCAGATTGCACAGCTTTATCGCTTGTTAAAAATAAAGACGAAATTAAACTTGCGGCAAGTCGTCCGACATTTGGCGGGGTGCTTATGGCAACTATACTATGCAAGAAAAACCCGCAATGCGCAACTGTTCGCGAGGGAGTATTCCAAAAAAAAGAATTTAATTGTATGACTTTAACAAGTGAAATTGCTCAAAATGATGAAGTTTTTGCAAAAAGTCCTATAAAGTTACTGCAATTTTTGCCCCTTGAAGTTCAAGAAAGTACGTTTGAAAATGCAAAAGTGATTTTATGCGGCGGCAAAGGGCTTAAAACAAGAGAAAATTTTGAAAAACTGGAAAAGCTTGCAAAGCTTACCGGATGTGCCATTGCAGCTTCAAGGGGTGCAGTTGATAAGGGTTTTGCGCCTCAAGATATACAGGTGGGACAAACAGGAAAAACAGTTGCACCGCAAGTGTACGTTGCATTTGGTGTATCAGGGGCAATTCACCATTTGTCAGGTATGAGTGCCTCAAATGTTGTAGTTGCAGTTAATAATGACCCCAATGCGCCAATATTTGAGAATTGCGATTATAAAATTATTGCAGATGCAAATGAGCTTATAGAGAATCTTTTGGCTGATTTTGAAGCTTAACTGCCCTGTTGTTGTAGTTTTTCGTATAATTCAACCATTTTAGGGGTTAATTCTTTAGGTAAAACTATTTTGATTTTTACGTTTAAATTACCCAAAGTACCGTCTTTTTTAGGCAACCCAAGTCCTTTTAGCCTTAAAGTTTTCCCGCTGTCGGTGTTTTTAGGAATTGTGATATTTATTTTGCCATCTACGGTTGTTATTTCTTTTTTTGTGCCAAGTGCGGCTTCGGAGGGTAAAATTTCGATTTCTTTTTCTAAATCGTCCCCAATTACTTTATAGTTAGGATCTTTAATCCTTACTGTAAGATATAAATCGCCTTTTTGCCCGTATTGGTCTGCTTTTCCTTCATTTTTAAGACGAATTTTTTGACCTTCTTTTACATATTTGGGTATTTTTACGGATAAATTTTTTGTGATTTTTTCTATCCCTGTACCTGAGCAGTGCGTGCAAAATGAGCCCTTAGAGTGTCCACCGCAGTATCTGCAAGGCTCATAATCAACGATTGTGACTGTTTTTGTGGGAGCTTTTATTAAATCGCTGACATTTAACGTAATATCTTTTGTTATGTCTAAATTTTTAGTGCTTGTTTTTGTACGAGCAGAAGATGCACTTTGATTTGTATAAAATTGTGAAAAATCTCCGCCCATATTTCCCGCATTGCCAAAGTTAAATTCACGATAGCCGCCGCGAGAACTGCTTGCGCCACTTGCAGCACCGCCCATAAGGTCACCGAAAATTGCACTGAAAAAGTCTGAAAAGCCGCCTGTACTGCCGCCAAATTGTGCTGTGCCTCTTGAAAAGTTTGAAAAGTCAAAACCTTCAAACCCCGGCGGAGGTGTAAAGTCTGCACCTTGTTGCCAACTTGAACCTAATTGGTCATATCTGGCTCTTTTTTGCGGGTCACCTAAAACTTCATAAGCTTCATTTATATCTTTAAATTTTTCGGCAGCGCCCTTTTCTTTATTTACATCAGGGTGATATTTGCGCGCAAGTTTTCTGTAGGCAGATTTAATATTTGCCTGTGTCTCATCGCGCTTTACGCCTAAAATTTCATAGTAATCTTTGTATTTCATATTAATATATTAATATTGTTTTTTAGAAAACTTTTTAAAATTAATTTTAATTTAATATTTTTTAACTCTTTTTCCATCCACCTCATGCACATTTTCTATGGCAATAAAAGCTTCAGGGTCAATAGAATTTACTATGTCTTTCAACTTTGTAAGTTCAATCCTTGGCACAACGCAGTAAAGCATTTTTTTCTTTTGATGAGAATAGCCGCCTTGTGCGTCAATGTACGTAACGCTTTTATCCAGTTGGGATATAATATTGCTGCCAATTTCAAGGTTTTTATCAGACACGACAAAAATAGACTTTGCTTCGTTTAAACCTTGCAGAACAACATCTATTGTTCTTGATGCCGTAAAGTAAGTAAGTGCGCTGTACATTGCTTTGTCCCAGCCGTAGATAAAACCGGCACAGGTGTATATAAATATGTTAACAAACATTATAATTTCGCCGACTGACACCGGAAATTTTTTAGTTAATGTAATCGCTAAAATTTCAGTGCCGTCTAAAGAGCCGTTATTTCTAAGTACAAGACCAACGCCAGCGCCTAGAATTATACCTCCAAAAACCGCTACAAGCAGTCCGTCGTGTGTTACAATTCCTATTTTTCCTCCAACCAATCCGACAAAAATAGAAAATACCGTAACAGCGTAAAATGTTTGCAGTATGAACATTTTACCGTATATTTTAAGTGCCAAAAGTATAAAAGGAACATTTAAAACAAAAAGCAAAAGACCTAAGTTTATTTGGGTTAAATAGCTTATCATCATTGATATACCGACTATTCCGCCGTCTATTACTTGATTAGGCACCAAAAAACCTTCAATCGCAAATGCCGCAAGAAACGCTCCTAATGTTATAAAAAACATTTTTAAAATAAACTTCTTCATAAAATTATGATACAATATTTGAGATGAAAAATCTAATTTTAATTGTAATTTGTATGTTGTGCTCTTTTTCTTTGCTGTGTGGTTGTATAGGCGAAGAAAAAAAGCAAAATGCGCTTTCTCATGCAATGTTAACAAATAGGCTTGTTGTTGGCGTTAAATGTGATTCTAAACCTTTCGGATATGTTGATAAAGATGGCAACATTCAGGGTTTTGATGTTGATATTGCAAGTTCTATTGCGCAACAAATTTTAGGTAACGAAAAAGCGCTCGAGCTTGTTTGCGTAACGGCACAAAGTAGAATTAGCGACTTAAATTCAAAGAGCGTAGATATTCTTGTAGCTGCAATGAGTATAACTGATAACAGAATTAACGTTGTGAGATTTTCAAACCCTTATTACGTTGCAGGGCAAGCAATTATGACAAAAAACAACTCTGATATTTTTGCGCTTAAAGATTTAAATAGTAAAAATGTAGGTTTTATATTGGGAACTACAGGTGAAAGAACCATTCGAAATTTGGCGCCAGGTGCGAATTTAAGAGCAGCAAAAACTTACCCCGAGATATTTAAACTCTTAAAAAGTGGTGAAATTGATGCAATTTTAGCCGATGATAGTATGCTATACGGCATAATGATGGAAAATAGCGGGTATAAGATTTTGCCCAAACGATATACAAGAGAGTATTATGCAGTCGCAATAAGGCAAAATAAAGAAAGCGATGAACTTTTTGAGGCTGTTAATAATGCATTAAGTATTATGCAGCAAAAAGGTACAGTAAATAAAATAAAAGCAAAATGGATACCCAATTTACATTCTTAACATCCATATGCTATAATTAGCCTGTTCGGGTAGAAAATGGATAGGAAGATTTAAAATGGTTAAAACTGCACTGAAGAGTTGCTTTTGGAAAACTCTTTTTTGGGTTATTTTTGCAATAGCTCTTTATTTCTGTTTTGCGGTATTATTTCCGCTTGATGTAAAAACTGCTGCAATGCTTTGGATTGGTACAATAGCAGGTGCTTTGTCGCTTTTGTTTGCAACACTTAAAATTTATACAATAGCGGTTGAAGATTCAGGCGATGATAATATGAAAAGGATTGCAGATCATATTTTCAAAGGTGCTATGGCATTTTTAAAAAGAGAATATAAAATTCTGTTTTGGTTTGTTTTGCTTGTTTTTTCTCTTTTGTTTCATTTTATAGATTTTCAAACAGCAATATGTTTTGTTTGCGGCGCTTTATGTTCTGCAACAGCAGGTTTTGTCGGTATGTTTGTTTCGACAAAATCTAATTCAAGAACAACACAAGCAGCGAAAAATTCTTTAAACAAGGCTTTTAAAATAGCATTTTCAGGCGGCGCGGTTATGGGCTTAACCGTTGTAGGCCTTGGACTTTTAGGTCTTAGTGTTTTATATATTATTTTTAAAGATCCTGAAATTATTAACGGTTTTGGTCTTGGTGCAAGCTCTATTGCGCTTTTTGCACGTGTCGGTGGCGGTATATATACAAAAGCAGCTGATGTTGGTGCTGACCTTGTAGGTAAGGTCGAGGCAGGAATTCCTGAAGATGACCACAGAAATCCTGCTGTTATTGCCGATAACGTTGGCGATAATGTCGGCGACGTTGCAGGTATGGGGGCGGATTTATTTGAATCATACGTTGGTTCAATAATTGCCGCAATTACTTTGGGTGCTATATGTCTAAATCTTCAAGGTGCATTTTTGCCTATACTTATTGCAGCTGCCGGAATTTTTGCTTCAATTTTTGCAATTAATTTTGTAAGAACCGGTGAAAATTCGGATCCTATGGCAGCACTACAAAGAGGAACGGTTGTTGCTATGGCAATTTTAATTGCTGCAGCTTACTTTATTATTAAATTTTTCCTTCCTGATTTTACGGGAATTTTTTGGTCTATTTTAACAGGTATCATTACAGGTTCTTTAATAGGCTTTTTAACTGAATATTATACTTCTTACGATTATAATCCGACAAAATCAATCGCAGATGCCACAAAAACAGGACCGGCAACAACAATTATAGCAGGTCTTGGTGTTGGCATGGTTTCTACATTTTTGCCGTTGATACTAATTTGTGCTGCAATTATATTATCTTTTATTCTTGCAGGTGGGTTAAATGCATATACACTAGGCATATATGGAGTTTCTATGGCAGCGGTCGGTATGTTGTCTGTTGTAGGAATGATTGTTGCAGTTGACGCTTACGGTCCTATTTCTGATAACGCAGGTGGTATCGCACAAATGGCAAATTTGGAAGGCGAGGTTCGCGAAAGAACAGATAAACTTGATTCTGTAGGCAATACAACTGCAGCTATCGGAAAAGGCTTTGCAATAGGTTCTGCTGCGCTTACAGCCATTGCATTGTTAAGTGCATTTGCAACTGTTGTCGAGCTCGATAATGTCGATATTCTAAACCCTTTTGTAAATTCAGGATTGCTTTTTGGTGCTGTTTTACCTTTCTTGTTCTGCGCGCTTACAATGGGTGCGGTTGGCAGGGCTGCTCAGAAAATGGTTGATGAAGTCAGACGCCAGTTCAGAGAACTTAAAGGTATTATGGAAGGAAAATGTGAGCCGCAGTATGCAAAATGCGTGGATATTTCTGCAAGAAGCGCTATATATGAAATGTTTTTGCCGGGATTAATAGCAATAGCTGCTCCGCTTGTAGTTGGCCTTGGGGTTGCTGCATTTACGGATAAAGCTTCAGGTGCACAAGCTTTGGCGGGCATGCTAATGGGTGCTATAGCTTCAGGTGTTTGTCTTGCAATTATGATGGCAAACTCAGGCGGCGCATGGGATAACGCCAAAAAATATATTGAAAGCGGGTATTTAGGCGGTAAGGGTACAAAAGAACATGCGGCTGCTGTTGTCGGCGATACTGTTGGTGATCCTTTCAAAGACACCTCAGGCCCTTCGCTTAATATTTTAATTAAACTAATGTCTATTGTAGCCTTAGTCTGTGCGACATTGTTTATTTAAAAAAATAACGCTATAATATTAAAACTTCAAACACGCTTCAGGCTTTTGGGGCGTGTTTGATATTAAAAAGGGGAAAATATGCCTGTTCGAAATGAAAAATTTTTACTGTCAACTAAAGGTTTTAACGACATTATTGATATAACTTCAAAAGTTGCCGATATGGTACGTCTTGGTGGTGAAAAAAATGCAATAGTACACATTTATACACCGGGCTCGACTGTTTCAATTACAACTCTTGAATATGAACCCGGACTGGTAAAGGATTTGCCCGAGGCTCTTGATAATATTGCCCCCATAAATAAGGCTTATGAGCATGATAAACAGTGGCATGACGGTAACGGGCATGCGCACATTCGAGCTTCTATGATTGGAAACTCAGTAACTGTGCCGCTTGCAGCAGGCGAGTTGGAACTTGGCAGTTGGCAGCAAATTGTTTTAATTGATTTTGATAATAAGCCGCGCACAAGAAGTGTAATAGTACAAATTTTGTCTTAAAAGGGGATTATGATGCAGGATGTGAGAGGATTTTATAAAAAGATACTCGAAAATTCAAAAAACGGGTTTGCGCTTTTAAAAAGTTCGGACGAGTATTTCTCTTGTCATTACAAAGGCTCTGCGCTTAATGTTTTGACGGGCTTTTGCGGCACTGCAGGAGAAGCTTTAATTGATTATAAGGGTAATATTACTCTTTTTGTAGACCCCAGATACCACGAGCAGGCTGACTTTGAGACAAAAGGTAAAAATGTAGAAGTCGTAAAACTTAATCAGGGTGAAGGTTTTATAAAAGCAATCGCGAAAAAAGTTGCAAATAACGAGCTTTTTGTGTGCAATACAATATCTTTAATGTTTTATAAAAAATTACTGGACGAAGGGCTGAAGCTTAATGTTTACGAGGATTTTAAGGGAATTTTTGAAAACAAAAATGTTAATTTCAGAAAGAAAATTTTTAACGTAGACGGGTGTAAAAATAAAGCAGACTTAATAAAAAAGCATATAAAAACAAGATATTATTTAGTAAATTCTCTTGAACAAATTTGTTGGCTTTGCAATTTAAGGAGTTTTCAAATGGTTGAAAACTCTACATTTAAAGCAAAATTGCTGCTCGATTTTAAAGGTAAGAATCTTTTGTTCTGTAATCAAAAGATTGAAAAAGTTCCTTTGGGCTATAAAGTGCTACCTTTAGAGGATTTTGAGAAAAAAATTGTTTCAATAAAAGATGAAATTGCTTTTTTGGAAAATACCCTTACACTTGGAGATTATAATTTAATAAAAAAACCTTTTGTGCTTAAAAAAGATTATATTGCAAAATATGCGGCAATAAAGGAAAAATGCGAGATAGAACACTATAAAAGTGCATTTTTCAGGCTTGATTGTGCTCTAAAATCTTTTAAAAGCAAAATAAGAGCAGGGTTAAGTGAACTTGAACTAAAAGAAATTTTTGAACAAGAACTTGTTAATTTCGGTGCAAAAACAACAAGTTTTAAGACTATACTTGCAATAGCGGATAATTCCTCCTCTATCCATTATTCAAATTATGACAAAAATAAAATTCTAAAAGACGGCGATTTAATTTTGCTTGATTGTGGCGGATACTATGAAATGGGGCTTGCAACGGACATTACAAGGGTTTTTTTGTGTGGTAAAAAAGCGGCAAAAAAACAAAAAGAAATTTATACCGCTGTCCTAAAGGCATTTTTACATGCTTATCACAGCAAAGAAACTGATGGCGCAGGTCTTGACAGGGTGGCAAGAAAAATCCTTAAACCATATGAAAAACAGGGTTTTTATTTTCCCCATGCACTGGGTCATGGTATAGGAATACCTGTACATCAGTCACCGCCTGTGATTGTAAGTATTGGAGAAAAAAAATTCCCGCTATATAAAAATATGACACATACAATAGAACCGGGTTTGTACTGTTCAAAAAAACCTCACAAATTCGGCGTAAGGCTTGAAAACAGTGTATTTGTTACAGGACGCGGTAAAAGGGAAAGTTTTTCCCATTTTGAATTTGAAGAAAAATTAATCGACTATGATATGCTTTCAAAAAAAGAGCAAAAATGGCTTAAAGACTGGAATAATGCTTGGGAAATTTTAAGTGAAAGATGTATTGAAAAATAATAGAATATATTTTATTATCTTGGGGCTGATTTTTGTTCTTGCCCTATACTTGCGCTTTGATTTATACATTTTTAATCGCTCTTTTTGGTTTGATGAGGCTGCTTTAGCTGTAAATGTTTTGGATAAAGGCTTTTTTGATTTATTTAAAGAGCTTTCTTACTATCAAAGTGCACCGCCTATGTTTTTATTTGAAACAAAAATCTTAGCAGGTATTTTTTCTTTTTCAGAGTACACTTTCCGATTTATTCCGTTTTTTGCTTCATTAGTTACTTTGCCATTGTTTTATATTTTTTCAAAATATTTTTTAAATTCCCGCCCCTCAAGGCTTTTAGCTATATTTTTATTTGCCGTAAATACAAATTTAATCTTTTATTCAAGCGAGTTTAAACCTTATGCTTTGGATGTTTTTGCAGCAGTTACGCTGCCGCTTTTAATTTTTAAATACAGGTTAAAATACCCTGTTTTTCTTGGTATAATTTTTGCAATTTTTACTTGGTATTCTTATGCTTCAGGCATTGTGGAGTTTGCCTTAATATTGCTGCTTTTAGCACTTATTATTAAGAACAAAAAAAATATCAAAAACTTTTTACTTTTTATTTTGCCACAGTTTATAAACCTTTTTTTGTTTGCTCTACATTTAGCTGAAATTGACAATATGCGTGCTTTTATGGCTAAATTATGGGCTTACGGATATATTTTAAAGGATTTTTCTAACTTTGCAGATTTAATTTTTGAAAATATTTTTTATATTTTTCAGTCTTTTATTAGTTCGTATAATCTGCCGAAATTATTTATTATAGTAATTATCGGGCTTATTTGTCTTTTTGGGGCGATATTTCTGTTTAAAGCAAGTAAAGTTAAATTTTATGTGCTTGTGCTACCTTATTTTACATTGCTTTTGCTTTCATATACAGGGTCTTATCCTTATCAAGACAGGCTTGCGTTGTTTTTAACACCTATGTTTTTAATATTTTTTGCAAAGTTTTTTGATTACTTTTCTAAAAAAATACCTGTCTTGTTTTTTGTTTTGGCTATTATTGTTCTATCCTTTTATCCTTTGTGTTTTGCTCAAAAAACAATGAAAAATCTTCCATCACAAGACAAGGAAATATTTTTGGAATTAAGAAAAAATTATAAAAACGGGGATATAATTATTTTAAGCGAAACATCTTTGCCTCAATATCTTTACTATTCAAGGATTTTTGGCTTTTATGCGGATGATGTAAAAGTAGAGAAAATGAAAAAAAATGCTTATAATTATCTGCTTTTTTTAAATTCATTGGATAAAACAAAAAACTACTGGTTTGTGCAAAGTTCGGTAAAATTTCCGGATATTGAGGATGCAAGGGCTCCAATAGAATTTTTTGGACGCGACAGAGAAAAATTTATCCGCTATAATAAAGGAAAAACGGATTTGTACTATGTCGGAAAATAATTTTATTGAAATAACTTCGCTGAGCAATGACACTGTAAAAGATGTCGTAAAATTGCAGCAGAAAAAATATCGCAAAGAGAGCGGTTTAATTTTTCTTGAGGGTGAAAAATCCATCTGCGAAGCAATATTGAACGATATTAAGTTAAAAAGTATTTTTTTTACAAAAGATTTATCAAAATTTCACAATTTAAAGGGCGTTATTTATTATAAAGTTAGCGAAAAAGTCATGGAGAAAATTTCAACTACAAAAAGCGCTACTAATATTGCGGCAGTTGCATATGCTCCTAATTATAATTTGGATGAAATTTTGAATAAAAATAAAATAGTTCTGCTTGATAATATTAAAGATGCAGGCAATTTAGGTACTATAATTCGCTCTGCATGTGCCTTTAAGGTGGATGCAATTTTACTTTTCGGCGGGTGTGTTGATGAGTTTTCATCTAAAGTTATCCGCTCAAGCGCGGGTAATATTTTTAAAATACCTATTATACACCTTGGCGAAGACATTTCGGTAATGCAAAAATTGAAAAAAACACATAAAATAATATCAACAGTTGCACCCTTTGGCGAATTTGCCAAAAAGGCTCAAGATTGCAGGATAATCGACTATCCAAAAAAATATATTTTAGCACTTGGCTCTGAAGCACATGGGTTGTGTAAAGAAATTTTAAAATTATCCGATTTATTCGTAACTTTAAAAACTGAAAATAATGTCGAGTCCCTTAATCTTGCTGTGTTTGCAGGAATTATTTTCTACATAATAAATTCCAAAAAATAATCAAAATTTTTATTGTCATGCTAAAAATTTTGTGATAGAATTGATACGTTGAGCACATTTGAAAAGGAGCTTTTACCTGATGAAAATAGCACCAATAATCTTGAAATACGGTAAGAATAACGCTATTTCTACAAAAGGTCAGGCAGTATTACAAAATAAAGCTCGTCAAGCTCATAATTATACCGGCAATCCATGCCAAGATTTGGCTTATGCGAGCATGTTCGATAAAAAAATTGCTCAAGATTTAAAATTAATGGGATTGATTTAGTAAATGAAACTTACGGTTTTAGGTTTAGGTTCTTGGGGTTTGGTTCTAACTAAGCTCTTGACACCGCGTTTTGATGATGTTTGGGGCTGGTCAAGAAAGCAAGACTTAAGTGAAGATTTGCTTTTGAATAAAAAATCAAAAGTTCCCTTTGAGGTAAATTTAGATAAAAGGGTTAATATAACTCATAATATGCAAGAGGCTATAGAAGGCGCAGATATTATCTTGCTTGTTGTTTCAACAAGTGCAATTCGCCCTGTTTGTGAGCAATTAAAGGATGCAGGAATTAAACCTTCGCAAGTTCTTGTAAATACTTCAAAAGGTCTTGAGTTGCCTTCTCTAAAGCGTATGAGTGAGGTTATAAAAGAAGTTTTGCCAAATCAAAAGTTTGCTGTGCTCTCGGGCCCAACTTTGGCGCGTGAAGTCCTTGAAGGCAAGCCAACCGCTGCAAGTGTTGCTTCTTATGATTCCGAAGTTGCCAAATTTGCCCAAAAACATCTTAATGTTGATGGAAAATTCAGATTATATACCAATGATGATGTTATAGGGGTTGAATTTGGCGGTAGCCTTAAAAATGTTATCGCAATAGCAGCAGGCTTTTTGTCTGAATTAAACATGGGCGATAATGCGACAGGTGCTATTTTGACCCGCGGTATGGCAGAGATAGTTCGTGTCGGAACGGCACTTGGGGCAAATCCTTCGACTTTTTGGGGTTTGTCAGGCATGGGAGATTTAATTGCAACATGCTCCAGTCCCTTAAGCCGTAATCATACGGTAGGGCGCATGTTGGCGCAAGGTAAAAAAATTGATGATATTTTAGCAGAATTGGGTTCTGTTGCAGAAGGTGTTAAAACTTCAAAAGCAATTTGTGAGTTGTCAGAAAAACTTAATATAGATACTCCAATTTCACATGCTATATACGAGGCTGTTTATTCAAAGGAAAATTCAAAAGAAATTTTTATGAATTTAATGTCTCGACAACTAAAAGCAGAAGAAACCTTTGCAAAAAAAGTTTAAAAGCCTCATTATGAGGCTTTTATTGTAAGTTCGGATTAACTTTATTTTTAAATTTAGTTGTTGCACCTTGGAATATAAGCTCAAAATCTCCTGTCGGGCCGTTTCTTTGTTTTGCAACAATAATTTGGGCTTTATTTTTTAATTCGGGGTTTTCTTTATCGTAATATTCTGCACGATATATGAACATTACAACATCGGCGTCTTGCTCGATTGCGCCTGATTCACGAAGGTCAGAGAGCATCGGACGCTTATCTGTTCTGTCTTCAACTTTACGAGATAGCTGTGAAAGAGCAATAATTGGTACATCCAACTCTCTTGCAATAGCCTTTAGACCCCTTGAAATGGTTGAAATTTGTTGGTTACGATCATTAGAGCTTCTGTCTTCAATTAATTGTAAATAATCAATTAAAATCAGCCCCAATTCAGGGTATTTCATTTTAAATCTTCTGCATTTTGCTCGAATATCCGAAATGCTGACTCCTGCCGAATCATCTATAAACAGTGGTGCCTGATGCAGCTCGTTCATTACGTTAGTAATTTTTTCCCATTCATTTGCTTGCAGTTCCCCTGTCCTTACTCTTTGCGCATTAACTTCGGCTTCTGCACATACAACCCTTTGGGCTAATTGCAGTTTTGACATTTCAAGCGAAAATATAACAACGGGAATATTTTGCCTTATTGCAATGTTTTGTGCAATATTTAGTGCAAATGCGGTTTTTCCCATGGAGGGACGAGCTGCAAGAACAATAAAATCAGATTTTTGAAAACCTGCGGTTAAGTTGTCTAAATCTACATATCCGCTGGCGACACCTGTGTATGAGCCTTTATTTGCGCAACGGTATTCGATTTTTTCAACTGTTTCCATTAATAAATTTGTTAACTGTTCAATGTCCTGAGAACTTTTTTGTTGCGCAATATCAAAAATGTATTTTTCCGCAGCCTCGAGCGAGTCTTGAGCCTGCGCATTTTTGTATGTTTGCTCGATGATGTTTGAGCCTGCGTTTATAAGCTTTCTTTTTATTGAATTTTCTTTAATTATATTCGCGTAATATTCAATATTTGAGCTCAAGATTGTATCTGCCATCAAATCGCTTAAATATTCTGCGCCGCCAATATTGTCCAGTTGATTTTTAGATTGAAAATAATCACTTACGCTAAGTGCATCTACAGGTTTGTTTTGGTTGTATAGTGTCAACATAGCATCATATATCAGCCTGTTTGATGGCGAATAAAAATAATCTGTTTCTAAAATTTCAACAACCCTGTTCATGCTGATAGGGTTAATAAGAATTGCTCCCAAAACTGCTTTTTCAGCGTCTAAATTATGCGGTGGAAGCCTTTTTGAACTGTTTTCTTTAACTTGTAATGCCATTTATTCCATTCCTAAACTCTTAAATAATTATATTATGCTAAAGCAATTTACTCAATATTTTTATACTTCAGTATAAAGAAATTCTAACTTTCTTATAATTCAAATGACTCCTAAAACTTTGTATATTAACAATGTAGTCAATCACCAATTACTTTTTAAAAGATTGTTAATTGCCAAAAATTAAAAACCATCACATCCCCACTATTAGTTAGATTAAACGGCTAAAAGGAATTTACGCCGTCAATTTGAAAGGAGTCCATCACTATGGCTATTGTTGTAAACACAAACATTGATTCACTTAGAGTACAAAGAAACTTAAATTCTGCTAGTACAAACATGTCAAAAGCGGTAGAGCGCTTAACTACAGGTAGCAAAGTTAACCAAGCTGCCGATGATGCTGCAGGCTTTGTAATTGCAAAAGGTTTAGAAGCTCAACAAAGAGGTTCTGTTGTTGCTCAAAACAACGCACAAACAGGTATAAACCTTCTTCAAACTGCTGAAGGAAGTTTAGATGTAATCCAAGAACATTTATTAAGAATACGCGACCTTACACTTCAAGCTATGAACGGTGGCTATAGCTATGATGAAGTAAAAGCTATGGAAGATGAAGTTGTTGAAAGAACAGCTGAAATAGATAGAATTTCAAATGGTGCAAAATTTAATGAGTTTCAACTTTTCCCCACAGGCGGTGCAGATGACCTTGTCCTTCAGGTAGGTGCCAATTCGGATGAAGCTACAAATACAATAACCGTAACAGGTGTATTTACTGAAGCTACAGTATCGATTCTGACAGGCAGAGCAGGCAATCCGATTAAATTTACGGATGGTGTTAGCAATGTCGTTGACCTGACAGAGTTCAGAGATATTTTGGATGCTGTTGACGTTGGTATCAAAGAAATTTCAACAAGACGCGGTACAATCGGTGCAATTACAAACAGGCTTGAATCTGCAGTTGAAGCACTTGATATACAAAATGAAAACTTGCTTGCAGCAAAATCCAGAATAATGGATGCTGACATCGGCGAAGAATCATCAAACTATACTAAGTATCAAATCTTACAACAAGCATCAGCTTCACTTTTAGTGCAAGCTAACCAATCACCATCGATTGCTTTATCTCTAATATAGATTTACAACAAAAAGCTAAGTAGATAAAACAATCTAACTGGTGATGGCAATACAGTGGATCGGGAAACCGATCCTTTTTTTTATGCTAAAATTATTTTATGGCAAAAGTAAAAACAAAATGGGTGTGTCAATCTTGCGGGTACGAAAGTTTTTCCTATCTTGGCAGGTGTCCTGATTGTGGAAATTTTGCAACTTTTTGCGAGGAGAGTGTGCAAGATGCTACGCAACTAAAGTCAAACAGCGCGCCAAGCCTTGTGTTAAATTCTGAGCTTCGTGCACAAAAAATTAATGATATAAAAAATGATGAAAAAATACGCCTTAAAACGAATATGCAGGAACTGGACAGAGTTTTAGGCGGCGGATTTGTGGCGGGTTCACTTGTACTTTTGGCAGGTGACCCTGGGATTGGTAAATCTACCCTTATTTTACAAACTTGTAAAAATCTTTGTTCAAAAGATAACAGCAAAAACCCGATTTGTGCACTCTACATTTGCGCAGAAGAATCGCCGGAGCAGGTTAAATTACGCGCACTAAGGCTCGGGGTAAATTCTGATTGTCTTTATGTTACAAATCAAAATTGTCTTGAAGAAGTTATCAAGCAAATTGATGAAATTAAACCTGATTTTTTGGTGGTTGATTCAATTCAAGCAGTTTTTTCTTCTCAAATTACAAGTTCGTCAGGTTCTGTTTCGCAAATTCGCGAGTGTACCAATATTTTAATGCACATTGCAAAACAAAAAAATATAACAACGGTTATAATAGGTCATGTTACAAAAGAGGGAAACATAGCCGGCCCTAAGGTTTTGGAACATATGGTCGACTGTGTTATAAATTTTGAAGGTGACAGATATAAAAGTTATAGAATTTTGCGCTCTATTAAAAATCGTTTCGGCACAACTTCTGAAGTTGGTGTTTTTAATATGGAAGATGACGGTTTAAGCGAGGTTTTAAACCCTTCAGAATTATTTTTAAATCCATCGGAGAGTTCAAATTGTGGCTGCAGCGTTATTGCAACTCTTGAAGGCACAAGGGTCTTATTGCTTGAAATTCAGTCTTTAACGGGTTCTACACCTTATCCTAATCCAAGGCGTGTTGCAAGAGGTATTGAATATAACAGATTGTTGCAAATTCTTGCAGTGCTTGAAAAAAGGGTTGGTTTAAACCTCTCAAAACAAGATGTTTATATAAACGTAATCGGCGGTATTGATATTATTGAACCTGCTGCAGACTTAGGCGTTGCGCTTGCTGTTTTAAGTTGTGCAAGAGATATACCCATAAAGGAAAAAACCGTAATTATAGGCGAATTGGGTTTATCGGGTGAAATTCGAGCTGTAGATAACCTTGAAAAACGTCTAAAAGAAGCTCAAAAATTAGGTTTTGAGAGTGCTATTGTGCCTTGTGTTAATAAAAACGTTTCTCAAAAAATTCAAAAACTTGATATTAAAGTAATTCAAGTTGCAAAGTTGACTGATGCAATAATTCAAGCTTTTAAACAGAATTAAATTTCGTTTAATTCTTCAAGAATTCCCCTGAGAGCAATTTTAACATGTGCATAATTCAAACCGCCTTGCATATAAACCGCATAAGGCGGGCGCACAGGGCCATCTGCGGATAGTTCAAGAGTTGAACCTTCTATAAAGCTTCCCCCTGCCATAATAAGCTTATCTTCATATCCGGGGACTCCGTCAGGAATTGGCGTTAAGTAACTTTCAACCGGCGAGTATTTTTGTAATGCCCTGCAAAAAGCAGCTTGTGCTTGTGGGTTTTCAAATTTTACGGTTTGAATTAAATCTGTCCTGTCTTCTCTTGAGCGCGGATGTGTTTTAAAGCCTATTGTTTCAAAGACTTTTGCAGCCAATCTTGCGCCTTTGTGGGCTTCAGAAACTATTGAAGGTGCCATAAAAAAGCCCTGCAACATAACGCGTGTTTGGTTAAACATAGCGCCGCCTTCAGAGCCAATACCGGGGGCTGTAAGACGATTTGCACACATTTCAACTAAATCTGCTCTGCCTGCAATATATCCGCCTGCTTCAACAATTCCTCCGCCGGGGTTTTTTATTAAACTGCCTGCAATTATATCTGCTCCTACTTCAAGAGGTTCCCTATCTTCTACAAATTCACCGTAACAGTTGTCTACAAAACAGATTGTGTTGGGGTTTTTTTCTTTTATGGTTAAGACAATTTGCTCAATTTCTCTGATAGAAATTGAATGTCTTAAACTGTAACCGCGCGAGCGTTGAATTAGCGCCATTTTAGTATTTGGTGTAATTCTTCTTGAAATTGCGCCAAAATCAACAAGGGTATCATCAATTAAAGGTACTTCAATATAATCTATTCCATGGCCTTTTAGCGAGCTTTCTGGATGTTCGCC
>CALUYC010000036.1 GCA_944324895.1 Candidatus Gastranaerophilales bacterium | reverse complement strand
CCGTACATCATAGCTTGTGATAATTTACCAAGTGCAATGTAGCCGTCAGGTATTAAAACATAAGTTTTAAGTCCCGCCTTAGCGCCATAAGCTGCAGCTGCGGCTGATGTGTTACCTGTTGAAGCGCAGATAATGGCGTGCGAACCTTCTTCTTTTGCTTTTGTAACGGCCATTGTCATACCGCGGTCTTTAAAGCTTCCTGTTGGGTTTGAGCCTTCATATTTTAAATATATTTCGCAATCTAAACCAAGTTTTTTAGCTAAATTTTCAGCTTTAATAAGCGGAGTGTTGCCTTCGCAAAGTGTAATAATTTCTGTACTGTCACTTACGGGCAAATACTCTCTGTATTTATCTATTAATCCGTTGTATCTCATCTTACATAACCCTTATTAAATTGTTAATTTTAATTGATTGTTTCTTCAATTCTTCAATAGCGTTTTGAATATCTCGTTCGGAACATTCTTCTGTAATTACAATAATGTGTGCCGTACCGTCTTTTTGAGTACCTTTTTGAAGAACGCTTGAGATATTTATTTTGTTTTTACCGCAAGCTGTTCCTATGACTCCAATAACACCCATGGCGTTTGGTGCGGTAATTGAAATATAGTAGCTGTTTTTAGTGTCTAAAATGTTTGTTTGGACAGCCATTTCCCTATGATGACAACGAGTCATAGGCAAGATGGTTTCACATTTACTGTATTCTGCGGCTATTGCTAAAATATCGCCTACAACAGAACTTGCAGTCGGAAATTCACCGGCTCCGGGGCCTGTGAACATAACTTGCCCCACAGGGAAACCTTCAAGCATAACTGCATTAAGCGCATTATTTATGCCTGAAATAACATTTGTTTTATTAACAAGCATAGGATGAACTCTGACATCAATTTGTTCGTTATTTTCTTGAGCCAGCGCGATTAATTTAATTTTGTAGCCCAACTCATCCGCAAATTTAATATCATCTGCGTCAATATTTGTAATACCTTCACGATAAATTTTAGTTACATCAATTCTTTTGTTAAAAGTAATATTGGCTAATGTTGCAATTTTGTACATTGTGTCATAGCCTTCAACATCCCCTGTCGGGTCTGCTTCGGCATAGCCCAGTTCTTGAGCAGCCTTTAGGCATTCTTGGTATGAAATACCTTTTTCTTCCATTTGGGTTAAAATGTAGTTTGTTGTACCGTTTAGGATGCCTGCAACTTTTTTAAACTTGTTGCCTTTAAGCGCTGTTTTAATTGGCATAATAATTGGAATGCCGCCTGCTATTGCTGCTTCGTATAGTATTGCAACGTTATATTCGTTTGCAAGGTCAAAAAGCTCTGCGCCGTGTTTTGCAAGCAGCTCTTTATTAGCTGTTACAATATGTTTTCGATTTTTAATTGCAGTTTTTAAAAGTTCAAATGCAGGGTCAACACCGCCTGCAACTTCAACAACCACATCTATTTCGGGGTCATTTACAATTTTAAAAGGATCATCTGTTAACTCATTAACTTCAACATCTCTTTTTTTGTTTAAATTTCTGACGGCAGCTGTCTTAATTTTAATTTGCGGGAAGTTTTTAAGAGTTTTTACAACTCCGCTGCCAACTGTACCAAGCCCTATTAATCCGATAATTAATTTATTTTCCATAAAAAAATAATACTAAATAAATTTAAAAATGCAAAAATTTTATTTTAGCGGTATGATTTATACATAAGAAATTTTATTACGAGGTGAATTATGTCAGACAAAATTAGAGTTAGGATTGCACCTTCTCCGAGTGGAAATTTGCACATCGGAACGGCTAGAACGGCTTTATTTAACTTTTTATATGCTAAAAAAACAGGCGGTGAATTTGTTTTAAGGATTGAAGATACTGATTTGGACAGAAGTTCCGAAGCTTACACTCAAAACATTTTCGACAGTTTAAAAGCATTAGGGCTAAATTGGGATGAAGGCCCTGATGTTGGTGGCACTTACGGCCCTTATTATCAATCTCAAAGATTTGATATTTATCCTAAATACGCTCAAATCCTTATAGATAAAGGTTATGCTTACGAATGCTTCTGTACAAACGAGGAGCTTGAAGCAGAAAAAGAAGAAGCTATTAAAAACCACAGTGCTTATGTTTATTCAAGAAAATGTTTGAATTTAACGGAAGAAGAAAAAAACGAACTTAGAGCAAAAGGTATTAAACCATCAATTCGTTTTAAGGTTGAGCATAAAGAGCTTGTGTTTAATGACCTTGTAAAAGGTGAACTTAAATTTGATACAAGCTTAATCGGCGATTTTGTTATTATGAAATCGAACGGAACTCCGACTTATAACTTTGCGGTTGTAATTGATGATATGTTGATGAATATAACCGATGTTATAAGAGGTGAAGACCACATTTCAAACACGCCTAAGCAAATATTAATCTATGAAGCTCTTGGTGCTAAAGTTCCTAATTTTGGACACTTGGGTATGATTTTAGCACCTGACAGAACAAAATTATCTAAACGCCATGGCGCAACTGCTGTAAGCGACTTTGTTAAACAAGGATATTTAACAGATGCTTTAATTAACTTTGTTGCACTTTTGGGTTGGGCACCTTCTGATGGTGTTGAGATAAAATCGGTTGATGAAATTGCAGCAGACTTTAGAATTCATGAGGTTTCAAGCTCAAATTCCGTTTTTGAATATGATAAGTTAAATTGGATCAACGGTCAGTATATCAAGAAAATGGAAATACCAAAACTTACTGATATGATTATTCCGTTTTTATCTAAGTATGATGTTACAAAATACTCAAGAGAAAAATTGGAAAAAATTGTTCAAATTACTCGTGAGCCTTTGACTGTTTTATCTGAAATTGAACACGATGCAAGCTATTTCTTTGAAGATGATTTTTCATACGACGAAGTAAGAGAAGTTTTGGATAAGGACTTATCTAAAGAAGTTATCCGCTATGTTATAGATAATGCTGACAGTTGGAGCTTTGATGATGAAGAGGACATTCACAACAAACTTGCGGATTTAAGAACATACTTTAAAGAAAA
>CALUYC010000035.1 GCA_944324895.1 Candidatus Gastranaerophilales bacterium | reverse complement strand
TCCTGTTTCTCAGTTCTATTTCCAACAAGCTTACTCTAACGTAATGTTCGGTGCTTGGAAGAAAATGACTGAAGGATACGGAAAAATGGTTCTTGGTTACTTCGGTAAAACTCCTTGTGAACCTGATTCTGAAGTTGTTAAGATGGCTGAAGAACAACTTGGTCTTAAACCGACAACAGAACTTGTTGTTGACTTAAACGACAAAGATCCTAACAAAGGTATTGAAGCTGCTAAGAAAATGCTTAAAGAAGCAAATCTTGAAGAAACAGAAGAAAATATCTTTATCGCTGCTGCTTGCAAAGAAAAAGGTATTATGTTCTTACAAGGTAAAGGTCAAATCGGTGTCAGAAAAGTTGATCCGAATATGAAAGCAGCTTGTGATATGGAAAGTAAACCCGAAGGTTACACAGTTAGTGTTAACAATAAAAAATATGCCGTTAGAATCGAAGGCAACAAAGCTGTTGTTAACGGCAAAACTTATGATATATCTGTTAAAGACGGTATTGAAGCAAAAGAAGGCGTTGGCTCATCTGATGCAACTCCTATTAAAGCAGCTCTTCCGGGTGCTGTTCTTAAAATTAACGTATCTGAAGGCGATATGATTGAAGAAGGCGATGTACTATTGGTACTTGAAGCTATGAAAATGGAAACTGAAATCAAATCGCCGAAATCAGGAAAAGTTGCCTCAATCGACGTTAATGTCGGCGAACAAGTTAAAAATGGTCAAGTTCTGGTAACGTTGGCTTAAGGAGGATTTGACTAATGAACTTTGTAGATATTTTTCAAAACTTATGTAAATCAACAGGTATTTTTAACATGATATTACCTGCTGACCCTAATTTATCAGGCGCAGAACAGATAATGCACATGTACGGTGCACCTATTATGTTCCTTGTTTGCTTAGGACTTTTGTATTTAGGTATTAAAAAAGAATTTGAACCTCTTTTGCTTGTACCTATTGCTTTTGGCGGTATTTTAGCAAACATTCCGGTTTGTGATATTGCTGGTCCTAAAGGATTTTTAGGTATAGTTTATGAAGCAGGTATTCATGCAGGCTTGTTCCCGCTGTTTATCTTTATGGGTGTCGGTGCAATGACTG
Source organism: Candidatus Gastranaerophilales bacterium (assembly GCA_944324895.1). Taxonomy (GTDB): domain Bacteria; phylum Cyanobacteriota; class Vampirovibrionia; order Gastranaerophilales; family Gastranaerophilaceae; genus Galligastranaerophilus. The sequence goes on along the minus strand of CALUYC010000035.1, from coordinate 11,768 downwards.
ACTTTGGCCCGCTTATTGCAAACCCAAAAACAGCACTGTTGGGTGGTGCGGCACAGTTTGGTATTTTCTCAACACTGTTGTTTGCCTTATTACTTGGGTTTACACTGCCACAAGCGGCGTCAATAGGTATTATAGGCGGTGCTGACGGTCCTACATCAATTTTCGTTACATCAAGATTAGCTCCTGAACTACTAGGTGCAATCGCAGTTGCAGCTTATTCATATATGGCTCTTGTTCCTATTATTCAACCGCCTATTATGAAAATGCTTACAACTAAGAAAGAACGTTTAATTGAAATGACACAAATGAGAGAAGTTTCACAACGTGAAAAAATCGTCTTCCCTCTTTTGGTGCTTGGTCTTTGCATAATTTTATTACCTGATGCTTGCCCGCTTGTTGGCGCACTTGCTTTTGGTAACTTATGTAAGGAATCTGGAGTTGTTGAAAGACTTTCTAAAACTTTGCAAAATGAATTTATTAATATTGTTACTATTTTGCTTGGTTTGTCAGTCGGTTCAAAACTTCAGGCAAGTCAATTCTTAACTGTTCAAACTTTATACATCCTTGTACTTGGTTTGTTGGCATTTAGCTTTGCAACAGGTATGGGTGTAATATTTGGTAAAATTATGAACAAATGTTCAAAAACTCCAATCAACCCGCTTATCGGTGCAGCAGGTGTTAGTGCTGTTCCTATGGCAGCTCGTGTAGTTAACAAAGTCGGTTTGGAATATAACCCCAATAACTATTTGTTAATGCATGCTATGGGGCCAAACGTAGCAGGTGTAATTGGTTCAGCTGTTGCAGCAGGTGTATTGCTTGCAATTTGCAGCTAAGTTATTTTGCACTAATCAATGCAGTCCTTAATTTTAAGGGCTGCATTTTTATGCTAAAATTGTGAATAATTCTTGTAAATGTACATATTGTGCGCCCGTAGCTCAGTCGGATAGAGTGTTGGTCTCCGAAGCCAAAGGTCACGGGTTCGACTCCCGTCGGGCGCAAGTATAGGGGGAATAATGTATATAATTTTAGCTTTAATTATTGGTGCGCTTCTAGGGTTTATATTTTCGAAATTAAAATTCGATGTCCAAAAAACAAAATTACAAAGTGAAATTGATAATTTAAAAAATTCTCAAAATACATCGCAGGCACTTTGCGAGGCAATTAAAGGCGAGTTTGTAAACCTTGCAAATTCTGCAATTCTTGAAAAACAGCAAATGCTCGAGGAGCAAAATTTAAAAAAGCTTGATAACCAATTAAATCCCCTAAAAGAGAGAATTTTAGAATTTCAAAAAAAAGTAGAGGAATTTAACGTTTCAGGTGTTAAAAATACTAATATAATTCAAGAGCAGATAAAGTCTTTGACAAACGAGAATAATTTAATTCGAATGCAGGCGGAAAACCTAACGCGCGCTTTAAAGGAAAACTCTAAGTCCAGAGGAGTTTTTGGCGAGATGATTTTAGAGAATATTTTAAAAACTTCCGGTTTGGTTAATATTAACGATGATGCCCAAAGAGGCAACTATATTACACAAAAGGGCTTTAAATCTAATCAAGATCCAAACGGGCAAAGGATTATTCCCGATGCTGTTGTTTATTACCCTGAGGATAATAAAAATATAGTCATCGATTCAAAAATGTCCTTGGTTGATTTTTTAAATTTTATTGAATGTGAAGATGAAGAAGAAAAAAGCGAAATTTTAAAAAGATTTTACAAAGCGATTGAACTTCGAATTGATGAACTGGGTGGCAAATATTCAGACTTAGAAGGTCTTGCAACGCCTGACTTTACAATTATGTTTATACCTGTTGAGGGCTGTATAAATTATATTTATTCTAATCAAAAACTTGTTGAAGATGCCTATAAAAAGCAGGTTTTAATCGTTGGCCCGGCTTCATTAATAGCGACACTTAGAGTAATCAAGTACTCTTGGACGCAAAAAAATCAGGAGAAAAATATAAGAGAAATTATAAAATTAAGCGAGGGTATTTATTCAAAAGTTTATACGCTTGTTTCGCACTTAGAAAAGTTGCAGACAAACTTTACAACAGTGCAAAAGACTTTTGGAAATATTTTCACAACACTTACAGGCAGAGGCGGACTTTTGGGACAAAGTGAAAAGTTGAAAGATTTTGGTGTAAGTCCTTCTAATTCAATAGATAAAAAGTATTTGGAAGGTGAGTGTGAGCTTATAGAGACAAAAATGTAAATTTTTGTAAATTTAATTGACAAAAATTAGAAAAAACTAACAAATTAAAAAATTTACATGCTTTAATGCAAATGTAAACTCCTCTATAAACTCCGTAATACTAATTCTATCCATCACGGCTTCAATGCAGTAGCATCGAGCCGTTTTTTTTGCGAACGAAGCTCGAAAGCTAGTGCGACTGCAGTGCTTGAGAGCGAGTGAGCCTATGGTGTGTGAAGTTTTTATCTACACACTTAAAATCTCTTTAATTGCCATAGGTATTACATTTGGCAAGTTTGATGCTAGGACAGAATATTCACCTTGTGTTTTGCTTGCAATTTCACCGCAAAGCCCATGTAGGTACGCTGCAAGGCAAGCTGCATTTTCTAAAGAAGTACCTTGAGCGCAAAAACCCGCTATCATACCCGTTAAAACATCTCCTGCACCCGCTTTTGAGAGTGCCGAGTTACCTGTAGGATTAATAAAAATTTTGCCGTTTGGAATTGCAATAACACTTTGGTGCCCCTTTAAAAGTACAATACAATCAAAATATTTACTTGCTTCCCAAGCCCATTTTACCCTATTGGATTGTATTTCTTTGACGCTAACCTCTAAAAGCCTTGATAATTCCAAGGGATGAGGGGTTATTATTGAATTTAGCGGAAACATTTTTTTATTTTCCGAAGCTAAAATATTAATGGCGTCAGCATCAATTATAATAGGAGTTTGCGAGTCAATATTGTTTTTTAAAAAACTCATAACAAAGTTTTTTGTGCCACCAAGTGTTGATAATCCGCATCCTATTGAAATGGCATGAGAGTTTGCAACACCATTTAAGTATTTAATTCCGTCTTTTGGAATAGTTCCCAAGGGGCTTTGTCCTAAGTCTAAAAATGTTATGTCAGGTGAGTTTGATGCTACAAGCGGAACAACATCGCTTGCGGTTGCAAGCATAACTGCGCCTGCACCGACTTTAAGTGCTGAAATGGAGCTTAAATAGGCAGCTCCGGGGTAGAACATAGAGCCTGCAATATTTAAAACATTTCCGTATGTTCCTTTATTTGAAACCTGTACTCTTTGTGGCAAAAACTTTGCTACAATTTCTTTATTTAAATTTGTTATTGATACATTGCTTTCCATGTTATTCTCCTAAATGTCCGAGTTGTCTTACAACTTCGTATGCCCCTATTGCTATTGAATTTGAAAGATTAAGGCTTCTTGTTTCTTTTCGCATTGGTATTGTTACAAGATTTTTCTTATACTTTTCCAATATTTCGTTACTTAGACCCCTTGTTTCGGGTCCGAAAACAAGAAAATCGCCGTCTTGATAATTTATTTTACTGTATATTTTATCTGTTTTTGTTGTAAAAAAGTAGTAATTATTTTCTTTTTCCGGAAAATTTTCAACAAGTTCATCAAAACTTACCAGATGTTCAATTTCAACCTTGTCCCAGTAATCAAGTCCTGAACGTTTTAGATATTTGCTCGACATAGAAAATCCTAACCTTCCGCATAAAAACAGTTTTGCACCGGTACAAGCACAAAGTCGTGCAACATTGCCCGTATTTTGCGGAATTTCAGGTTCAACCATTACGATATTTAAAAAACTTTTTTTCATTTACTTCTCTTCGAAAAATCTTTTGCTTTCAAATATTACGGGTAAACCTCTTAAAACACAAAATGCAACTGAAATATAGGCACAAATTATACCTATTGCAAGAATTGTATGATCATAATTGAATTTTAAATGTCCTAAACTTATAAACAAAAATGCAACTGCTTTACAAAGCGCGTATGTGAATCTTGAAAAATTAGATGCCACTATGAACTTTGCAATTTTACCTTGCATCATTGTTTTTTCGCCAAATGCAGTGTAGCCTTGAGCAAGAGCAAGTGAGCGAAGCGAATCCGTAATAATTCCGCGTGTTAAAACAATAATTGGAATTGCGACATTTAGCCAACCAAGCGCACAAAATGTAATCCAAAAAACATTTTCGACAATTCTGTCTCCCATAATATCAAGTACTGCGCCGAGTTTAGATGTTTCGTTAAATTTCCTTGCAATATATCCATCAAGTCCGTCAAACCACATTACAAAAACAGTTAAAATTACTGCAGTTAGTGTTGCCGTATCTGTTTTTAGAAACAAAAGTATAACAACGATGAATGCAAGAAAAATTCTTGAAAGTGTTATAATGTTTGCCATTTTTTATTCCCCTTTTAACTCTTCATTAATACATTTTGCAACTTCTTCAACACAGTGCTTATCGCCCATCATAGAACGAAGTTGAGCAAGCCCGCTTAGCTGTTTTTCCCTGTATTGTTTATCGTTTAGAAGTTTTATTATTTCTTGTCCAATTTTTTCGGATTGAGCATCGTACATTAAAAATTCTTTTACAATATCTTTGCCTGTTATAATGTTTACCAGACAAGCGTTTTTGATACTTCTTACCATTAAATAAATCAAGTAAAACAAAAACGGGCCGCGATAAGCAATAATCATTGGCGTATCATACATTGCAGCTTCAAGGGCAACAGTACCTGAAGCTAAAATAAGCGCGTCTGAAACACTTAGTAGTGCTTGATTTTCACCTTTTATTGTTTTGTAGCCACAATTAAAAGCGCTGTCAGGCAAATTTGGCGCATGTGAAAATACAAATTGTACATCAGGACAAGTTTTTTCAATAATTTTAACTGCACCTTTAAATATTTTTAGAAGGTGTTTAATTTCAAACATTCTTGAGCCTGGAAAAACAGACACCAAGCGTTTATTTTTATTTAAATTGTGACGAGTGAAAAATTCATCCCTGTCTGCTTTTTGCGGTAATTCAAAATTAAGAGGATGTCCTACAAAAGTCGAGTTAATGCCTTCTTTTTCATACATTTCTTTTTCAAAAGGAAAGATAGTAAAAACTTTATCTATATTCTTTTTAATTGTATGAATTCGCCATTTGCGCGATGCCCAAACTTGAGGCGGGATAAAATAAAAGACCTTGAAGCCTTCTTTTTTTAAGAATTTTGAAATAGTGAGGTTAAATGCGCCATAGTCTACAAGCAAGACTATATCAGGTTTAAAATCGTTTTTTAAATATTTTATTATCCTTGTGCCCAATGTAAAATGGTCGATAATAAGTTTTGGGGTTAAGCCTATTCCTCCCATTTTAGAGTGGTCTGAAAATAATTTTACGCCTTGATTTTTCAGGTTTTGTCCGCCTATACCCTCGATTATTACATCAGGATTGATTTTTTTCAATTCCCTTACAACTCCTGAGGCGTGCTTGTCGCCTGAAGATTCACCCGTAATAATAAATATTTTTTTTGTTGTCATATTTACCGTTTTTATACTGCTATTATTGAAATATTGTGTTTATTTGCGTAATCAATCATTTCCTTTTGATTGACAATAATTGTTTCTCCGGCTTCAAGTGCAAGGACTTTTGCACCGTAACGCCTCATTGTTTTAAGTGTTCTAATGCCCACTGTCGGTATATCGAATCTTTTGTCTTGGTTTGGTTTTGCAACTTTTACAACAACCGCGCCTTTGCGAGCCAGTTTTGCACCTCTTTTAATGCATTTGTCGGTACCTTCTATTGCTTCAACCGCCATTATCATACGGTTTTTCATAACAACAGATTGCCCAATGTCCAATTTACCCATTTCTTTTGCAGTTTTAAAGCCGTATTCAATATCGTAAAGTTCTTCTTGTGTTGGAGTGTTTTTTGTCAAAACACCTTTTTGCACCATTAAATCTTTTATGAAGATTGTTTGATCTAAAACATCAACCCCTATTGAGTTTAGCTCCTCTACTATTCTTAGCATAATAGCATCATCATTTAGTTTAAAAGCTTCTTTAAGGTATTCAAGAGCTTTCGGCTCGAGTTTCGGACGTTTTAGAAGCATTGTTTTTGAAACTTTGCCCAAGAATGTAAGCTGTTTTATTTCTTCCTCTTTAAGAAGTTTTTCCATTGTTTCAACTTGACCAAAGCCAAGCGAAACAACTTTTGAGCAGTATTTTTGCAATTCTTTGCAATTATCTGAGGATAGAGATATTGCTATTACCTCGAAACCGTTTTCTTTGGCACCTTGAGCCATTTTAACTGGCAAAAGTCCGTCTCCTGCTATCAAACATTGTTTATTTTCTAAAGTTATACTCATAATTCCATACTACCTTCTTGTGATATGCTTGTTTTTACGTTTCCGTCTGCGAAAAATGCTTTTGGATTAAGTGTCATTCTTATTTTATCAGCTTCAACAGTTGAGCCTTCATTTGTGATTTTAGAACGGCCTGTAAAAATTATTGTGTTTGGTTTGTTTGTCTTGGGGTCAACTAATAGTTGGGCTTTTGGTCCTTGTGCAAAATAGTCTTTGTATTTAACTCTTACGTTTCCGCCTGCAACGAGTGTGTTTTGCGCTTTGTTAAATTGTTGGTATCTTGCTTCGACGTAAACCCTTGTACCATCTTCAAAAGTAACATCGGATGATGTATTGCCCGATACTTGAAATTCTTCCCTTTGAGGAACGTATTCAAACATATTGCCCTTTATAACATTTGCTTTTTCTTTCATAACAACATTGCCGATTAGTTTCAGGTTTTGTATGTCACCGCTTTTATCAACAATAGCGCTGGCTTTGTCCGAGAATGTTTCTAAATCTTGATAGTGAATAATAACAGAGCCATTCGCTTTCATTAATTTTGAATTTGTGTCGTATTCTTGAGAATCGGCATTAATTGTCATGACGGGTTGACGATTCTCCATCATAATAGATTGGGAATTTCCTTGCGCAAGAACTGTTTTCTTGATAAGCGAGACTTTTATGATGTCGGCTTTAATTTCATTTTTTTTGCTTTCTTTATCCTGAAAAGCATATGGGTTGTCAAAAAATGTTGCAAGAGAAGGCTTTTTGGATACAGGGTCTAAATCAAGCTCTGCACGCGGACTTTTTACTTTAATGTCGCCAACGCTAACTTGAACATCGCCTTCGAAAAATCCTTTGTTTTGATCTAGTTTTATTGTTTGTTTTTTTGCCTCAATTACAACATTTGCGCAGTAGCCGCAAAGTGTTGTAAATAGAGATATAATAAGTACAAGTATTATTTTTTTCATTTATTTTCCTTTTGTGTTGAATAAATTCAGTTCTTCTTGTTTTTGACCTTCTTTTGTAAATATCATTGTTTGGGAATTTCCGATTATCTTAAAAAAGGTTAAATCCGAATTAAAAACCGCTTTTTCGCTTGTTGTGGCAAGTTCATCGTTTCTTTGGATTCTTACATTTCCTGAGGCTATTATATCTGTATTTTTGCCACCCCATTCAATTTTATTTGCCAAAATCGATGAGCCATCCTTTGATACAATTAGCGTTTCGCCTTCCAGTGTAACGGTTTTAGTTGCATCTTCGTACGTTCCTTTTGGTGATTCAAAACTAAGCGCTACGTTTTTATCTTTGTCGTAAAAATTCCCGATTATACCTGTTAAAACTACAACTTTATTTGAGCTTTCGTAACTCCCTGTTTTTGCGTAAAGTTCCCAATATTTTTGTTGGTCTTTTGTTTCCGTCAAAATTAAGTTTTTGACAATAACCTTTTGTGACTGGTTTAGCGCACCTGCTACGTTTTTTCTAATGTCACGAGTTACAAACCAAGCCCACAGAAAGCCTGCTGTGCATAAAATGGCGATTGATAAGAAAACTATAAAATAGATTTTTTTCTTGCTTAAGCCCATGATAGGCATTATTTTAACATAAAGTGTATAAAAAAGTTTAATAAAGTTATTTAAAATTAAGGAAAATTAAGGGTTGAAATTTATTTTTTAGCGTTTAATAATGAGGTGTAAGCGATAATATCGCGGGATGGAGCAGTCCCGTTGATCCGTCAGGATCAAATTGAAAATACGAGTCGGGCGACGAGATGCCAGACTGTAAAAATGAAAATTGAATAAGTTTATCGCGGGATGGAGCAGTCTGGTAGCTCGTCGGGCTCATAACCCGAAGGTCGTTGGTTCAAATCCAGCTCCCGCAACCAATTTAGACCCCTGACGGGGTCTTTTTTAATATGGAGCGTCCTTAGACAGGCTCACACAAATCGCCCGCAACGTGCTCTTTGGTTCGCTTTGCAAAATCCAGCTCCCGCAACCATTTAGACCCCTGACGGGGTCTTTTTTAATATGGAGCTTCCTTATACAGGCTCACAGTAATTTCAGGACCGGTTTTATTTGTACGAATACTTTGATTATTTTGGCAAGGTCTAATTACACATGGTGTCAAATTCTTGCCAAAATCTATTTATTACATACATCTTTTGTTGTTTTGATAATTTTATCTTTCCAATCAACTACATTTTTAATTACTAATTTTTCAATGGCTTTGATATATATTTCCATAAAATTATAATCAATGTTATCTGTATTATTTATCGGCATTGCAACAAACATTTCTTTCGCAATAGTTCTATTAAATTTGTTTGCGTAATTAAAGCGATTATTTGCGCTTTTTCTAAACAATGTCAGGAAATACAGCAGATTTTTCTCACTCCATTTTTTTTCATTAAGAGCATACAGCCCTTGAATGTGCGAATAACCAATGAAATCATTTGGTTGGTAAAATATTGTATCAGATGTTGTTGTGTCGCTATATGTTATAATTCCACCTTTTTCTGTTGGTGAAAGTTTTACATAACCAGTTATTCCATTATTTATACTTGAATTTGTAACAACAGGTGTATTTCCTTGGGTTTCAAATAAGTCTTTATTTGTCATTTTATAGGATTTAGTTGGATGTATATCAAATAATGTATTAATTTTATAGTATTTAAATTTTATTTTTTTATTGTTAATTAAATCAAGAGCTTTTTGTTCTTCTTCTGTTAGTTCGTAATTATTAAGTCCGCTAGCTTTTAAATAATGCTCGAGTTCGCGTATTCTTTCCTGCTCGAGTTCGCGTATGTAATTTTCCATAAAACTAAAGTCTATTTCATTGTTATTTAATGGCAAATAAAATTTTGATGTTTTTGCAGCACTCCAATGCCTTGCATATCCCAAATCCGGAATTGACTTTTTCCAAGATGTTAGGATATATAACAATTCTCTAATATTGGTTATTGATGAAGTTAAAACCTTTACATTATCCATTACACAAAAGCTATTTTTTACTATATTCATAGTTTTAGTATGCTCACCAAAAATAACATAGAGAGGGTTATCGGTGTTCACGATATAATCTGGCTTTTGTAAAGTATACCCCACTAGACCGTTGTTCAAGCTGTCGGAGGAGTATACAGGTGTTATGCCATTTTTACTAAGATCTAACTTTGTAAGTTTTCTTCGTCCCGAAAGGCATTTCAAGAGCTTTTCATCTTCTATATTAAATTCTTTAAATTTGCCCCCGTTTGCCTTAAATTCAGCTATCAACTTTTTCAAACGAGGGCTTTCTAAAAATTTTCGCCAGTTTCCTCTTTTAGTATTGTCGAAACTTTCCAGCTCAAGTAATCAGCTACAGTCTTTTTAAAATCTTGTTCTGTAGGAGTCGTATCTATTTTTCTATGCTGATTATAGGTCCAATCATCACCATTTAATGTTATGGTATCTTCAATTACATAATTATCAAAATAGTGTGTATCTTTTTTGTTGCCCAATACTATATCAACAATTTCTTTATAGCGTTCATCTGCATGGTCTGTGTTTTTTAAATTCACATTGGCACTTGATTTTTTACGATTTTGTCTTGTATATCCATCATTTGAAAAATCAATAAATTTTACTAATTTATTCTCATTATGAGGGTTGCCAACATCAAAAACGTATATTGCTGTTTGAACCCCTGCTTTTCCGCAGAATATATCTGACATGTGGATGCTTGCAAGAAGAGTATTATTTTTTAATATTCTTTTAGTATAAGGTAGTCCGTTACCACTACCTGCATTTTCTTGTATAAGAACAGCAGCTCTTCCTTTTTCCATTCGATTTAATGCTTTTTCAACAAAAACAAACCCCTTACCTTCCGCAGAATATGGCGGGTTTAATAAGAATACATCAGCAGGAAATGGTTCGCCATTATGCTCTCCCATTTCATAAATACCTTTAAATTCAGTTAACGAATTTTTATGTATAATGTTAGAAGAGCCATCGCCCATAAGAATCATATTTAATACAGCTAACATATATATATCAGGAAGCTTTTCAACACCTAATAATTGCTCTGCTTTGATTTTCATTATTTTTTGATTTCTAATGTTTGGATCTGCAATAGTGTTTGCCTTTTTAATCATTTCTTTCATTGCAGAAATCAAAAAACCTGCTGATCCGGTTGCATAATCCCATACATAGGAATTTTCATTTACTTGACATAATTTTGTCATTAACTCACACACATAACGAGGGGTTAATACTACATCATTTTGGCTGCCATCAGGAACTTTAACCCAAGCATTCAAGACATTAAACAATCTTCCCGTAAAATCTATATGATATTTAGGATTAAAGAATGGCAAAATTTCATCTTTTACTTTTTTATATACTTTTTTAAGTTTACTTTCATCATTTTCAACTTCGTACAGCTTTGAATATATAAATACTAATCCCAAGACTTCTTTTATCATTTCTCTTTTTTGTTCAGGAAGTTTTTTTTCTGCTAAAAAAGATTCTATTTTATTAAGTATTACCATTCCATCATGAGTTTTAGCTCCTGCTTCACCTTTTAAATCTGAAAGTTCAAGAGGTGCAACTATGCATTTTCCATCTTTTTCAACACCTAAGCCTGCCATAATTAGTCCCGAAATTAATTTAACCCTATAATCTTCAGAAATACTATGAACATCTTGCATTTCTTGATTAAGACTTTTTAAATTAATTTCAATTTGATTTTCTAAGTTAGTTGTTTGTTTCTCTTTTTCTTCTTCTGTTAAATTAATAGAGTCAATTTTATCTGCTAACTCATCCAAATTCTTTTGTGCTAAAAAGCCAAAGTCGGTATAATCGTCTATTAGCTTTGCAATACCAAGGTTTTTACCACTTAAATAATATGCTTTAAGCTCTGTTTTTATTTCTTTATTTTCTTGCCAACCTGTAATGCCAATAGCAATAACTTCATCGTATGTATCTGTATAATTTAATATAGCACTTGAATAATGTACAGCACCATTTACGGCGTACCTTTGAATGTTCGCATAATTTGGCTGACCTGCTTTATCTTGATTTGAAACAAAGTTATCTTCATCTAGTTTTTCTAAGTCATTTTGTTTTCCCTTGACTTCAATCATTACAGGTATTTTACGCCCTGTTTTAGTTTGAAGTAATAACTTTATATCTGGGTAATTATTGCCTTTGCCACCAGCTTTGCTTGGGGCTTTTTTTAAAGCCTCTTCTATTTCGGAATTAATACTATCGGTCTTTGTATGGTACTTTATATTTAAATCTTTTAACCAATTTTTTGCTATATCTTCAACTTGTTCTTCGATACTTTTATTATTAGCCATATTCCACCTCGTTTTAATTATAGGTTAATAGTTATCTGCGCAGAATATATGTCGATTAAAAATCATAAATAAGCACTAGTAAATTTTGAAAATATCAACTGTTTATAGGACTAATT
>CALUYC010000034.1 GCA_944324895.1 Candidatus Gastranaerophilales bacterium | reverse complement strand
GTAAAAGTCTTTTCCCATAAATGCTGCAGCAGTAAAGCCTGTTACAAGTCTTGTCCAAAATCTTTCAATTTTGGTATCGTAATCGCCTTGGGTTTTTGTCATAGACTCCATAAACAATTTATTTGTTTTGTTGACTACATCATTGCAAATATCCTTGCATACAGGACCACATGTGCCTTTTGGAACGTTTCTCTTTCCAATAAATTGTAATACGTTGTCATACAAGCCTTCCAAAGCATTTTTTTGCAAGTCTAAAAGCTTGTATTCTCTATGATTTTTTAATAGCTCTGAATTATTTAATTTTGAATTTGGGAATTTTTTAGCTATGGCATCTAATATATCGAGTGGTGATTTTATTAATTCATAAAAGCCTTCTACAAGGTCTTCAATGTGATTATTTCCTTTTATTATGTCTAATTCGCCTGCTTTATAAAACCTGTCAGGCATTTTGCCTTTGACTGTATCGGTTAATGTATCAAAAAAGTCCCCTAATCCGCAATTTATAACTTTTCTTACCTGCGAAATACTATCCTCGTTGATTTTTAGCGAGGTAAAAGTCACCTTGTTATTAAAAGTATTTTTTAGGCTTGTTATTTTCATATGAAATATACCTTTTGTATAGTCCAAATCAAATAACAAGCCTAAAAATATAAATTGCTTATTTTTTTTGTTTTATTAAGATATGTTACATTAAAGTGCCATATCTCCAAGTATCATTGCATCAAAAAAGCTTCCTGCCCAAGGATCCGGCGGATCGTCAACCGGAGCCATCCCAATGTCGCATTTATTATATTCTATATCAAAGCCACGATTTGCTATTCTGAGTAGATTTATGCCTTCATCGCTTTCCAAATCTCCCCACCATTCTCCTTCGTATTCGTCATATTTCTTTTTGAAATCCGGATGTTCAGCAAGATACTTTTCATCTTTTTGTACTTGGAGTACGCCGTCTTTTAAATAAAAAGTTACGCCTTGGATGAAATCTGCCCCGCACATATCAAATTCATTTAAAAATTTTTTTGCGTGTTCTCTTGCTGCTTCATCTGCAAATTTACCAAAGTTGACATTTTTTTTAGCTACTGCTCTGTTTGTGTTTGCATATGCATACGTGTATGCTCTTACATTGTTTACTCTCATTTTTACCTAACCTAACTTTTTAATTGAGGAACATTTCTATTAATTATCAAAATTATTTATATTTCAAGTGATAGTATATATTATATTTACAAATTTTAATTATTTTATACAGCTTAATACAATTTTAGGTTTAGGCAGTTCGCAAATGCCGCTACCGGTTTGATTATTTATTTTTTCCCTCGTTTTACCAAGCGACCATCTTAGCCCGCATTGCAAGCCAATTCCGTTTCTCCCGCCGTTAGTTATATATGCTTGCAAAAATCCCGTAAAAATGTCGCCTATTCTTTTTTGTATGCCTGCACCATATCTTACATAAGGTTTAACCGAAAGTTCGGGCAGAAAGACATCATTTGCTTTGAATTTTGTTTCATCCATTATGTTCCAAGCAACAGAAACTGCAAAGTACGGTTGTAGCAAGTTTTTAAAATTCCCTATTATTTTAATTTGAGGCTCTATATGAATTACATTAAGTGGTTTTGTATCAATATAAACACCTGATGGGGTAGTGTAGTTAAATGTATTAACAAAAGTATATGCCGCCATAATGTTTGGTTGAATTATTAATTTGTTTTTGAAAACTGGTAGATTGAAACCCGATTTTTGCGCAATACCTGTATTCAACATCGTAAAGTTGTCTGTACCGAAATTCGTATGTGCTTTTGCACTGCTTGCACCAACATTTGCACTCCAAAGTGAGTAAAATTTATTTTTATAAAATGCTGCAGTTGCGCCCAATAACCCGCTGTTGTTGTATATCCAAACTCCTTCATAAGCTTGATGAGAACCGTTGTAAGAAGCGTATCCGCCAAAGAGTCCTCTCCAGCCATGTTTTAGGTTGATAAGACCGCTTTCGCCCCCTATTAGTGCTCCATAACCTACATTAGATACTTCGGGGCCATTTTTAAGACCTACGCTTTCAAATGTTGAATACGGTTTAAACCAAATCCCCTTGTTTTGTTCAGGAATTGAAGGGTTTATAAAGCCAAAATTGTTTTGTCCGCTGTATGCTATTTTGTTGTAAAAATTTATTGCTGTTTTTGTGTTTTCATCGGTCACCATAACCATATCGAGGTTTGAAAAAACGTTGTTAAAAGTGTCAATCAACACAAGATATCCGGCAAGTTGAGTTGCAACTTCAGACGCCAAAATGCCGCTGTTAAAGCCTTCGCGCGTAAAGTCAAAATATCCGTTTTGAGAATTGTATGACGAAAAATAATTGTAAATTGGTGTTTCGATTGTTCTTGGATTATAAGTTACGTAATTTTTGAGAACATCATTTGCAAATGGCATAGAGATAAAACTTGCTTGAGGGACACCTTGTATATTAAGATTAGGGACTTGTATCGTGCCTCCTGCACTCAAGCTTGAGGCACTTATTGTATCCATTGTATTTGTATTAAAGTTTACATCTGGATAAATATTTGATTGCCCGTCAAGTGTCATTATTCCAAAATTTACGTTGTTTATTTGTCCGTTTTGCATATTAAAATTAACGCCGTTAGAAAAACTTGTCGCTTTTGCATTAAAATATTGGCTGTCAGCAAGTAAATTTACGCTTCCGTCTTGAAGGTCAAAACTCCCTGTGTAATTAGAATTATTTCCTCCCAAATTTAATACACCGCTATCGTATTTAAAAATATGACCACTTCCTCGGATGCCGCTTAATATATTTGTCGTGCCATTTCCGGCAAAATTTATTGTGTTAATACTGTATATGTCGTTTTCGCCGTTTGTGTCCGTATTGTTTTTAAATGTAGAATTAATAATTGTTATTACACCTTCGTTTCCTATTGCTCCACCACGACTGTTTTGTGCATCAAGATAGTTATTCTCAAATGTTGAGTTTTCTATTGTTACGTTACCGTCAATGTAGTTGTATAATGCGCCCCCTGAGGTATCAATATCAGAGTTTATGTAATTATTGTTAAAGACGCTGTTCTTAATTGTTAAATTCGAATTGTTATGGATAGCACCACCGTATGATAATGAATTTGTTCCGCCAATTATATGGTTATTTGAAAAGTAGCTGTTGTTTATGTTCATATTTCCCGTATTAAAAATACTGCCCCCGTATACATAAGTATCATTTGAGTTTGATGTGGCGTAGTTGTTGTTAAATAAGCTACTGTCAATGTTTATTGTTGCATTGTTTCCGTTTGATATTGCACCACCATAGGACACCGCTGAACCGTCAGTATGATTTGAATTGAAAACGGAGTCTGTAATGTTTATCGTTCCGCTGCCTGTGTCATTGCCTATTGCCCCACCCTGTGCGCTTGCGCCGTCTGTATAATTTCCATCAAAGAGTGATGAATTTACAGACATTGTGCCGTTATTTGTATTGTATAGTGCTCCCGCTACGGCAAAATTTAGTCCTGACGCGTCGGCATGATTGTTGCTAAATGCTGAATTTTTTATTATCGCGTTACCACCAGTGTTAAATATTGCGCCTGCAAAATATGAGTTGTTGTATATTTGCCCCTTGCAATTTATAATGCGCATTTTTTCAAAATTACTTCCTTCGCTTAATACAAAACCTCCAAATATGTTTGAACCGTCTATACTGTGATTGTCGCCTTGAAAAAACACATCTTTTGTATAAAAAGTATTACCAATAGAGCTATCGGATGTAAGGTTGTTAAGTATGGTAATTGTATCCCCACTTGAACTTTGTGCGCCCGATTGTATCAGTTCATTAAAATTTTCTACGTATATATTATTTGCATTTACACAATTTGATATGGTAAATACAATTAAAGCAAATATAATTCTTAGCCTCATTTGCTAATAATATTTGCTATTATTGCTTTTTAAATTAGACACAAGTGCAGTCTGTTTAAGTATTATTATTTTTTCTTTTTTCCCAAATGTTATATACGGGAATGCCCATAAAGGTTATTAGCAAACCGGGGATAGTGTATGCAGGTTTAAAAATGCTTAGTGCAATGATTAAAATTAACGCAAGTGTTATAAAGGTTATGGGAATAAAATTTGGAACTCTGTAAACATCCTTTGCATTGGGATATAATTTTCTCATTTTAAATATTCCAAAAATTGTTATGGCATAGAAAATTATAGATGAATATATCACGTAATCCAAAAGTTGAGCATAATTACCCCAAAGTATCAGAACGCATATCCAAAAACATTGCAGCCAAAGGGAATTTTGGGGAACTTTGGTTTTTCTGTCTATGTATGCCAAAGACCTAAAAAATACTCTTTCTTTTGCCATTTTATAGTACACCCTTGAGCCTGTTAAAATCATACCATTTGCGCATCCAAAAGCAGATATTGCTATTATTATTGCAATAATTAAAAGCGCTTTTTGCCCAAAAATATTTTGCATCATCTGCGCAACAACAATATCCTCCGGCGAGGTTTTAATTAAATCAAGACCCAAAGTGGATAAATATATTAAATTTAAAAGAAAATACAGTGATACAACAAGCAAAGTTCCTATCAAAAGGGCTTTTTTGATATTCTTTTTAGGATTTTTAATTTCTGAAGTAATAAAAGTTACATTGTTCCAGGTAATAGATGCAAAAAGTGCACCAACAATGCTCATAGACACCAGTTTAAATGTTTCAAAATTGAATGCTATATTGTTATTTGCAAAAGAGAAATTTGAAATTAGTGTTTCAAGATTGAAACCGAAAAAAATACCGCAGAATATTATTGCAATTATTGAAAGTATTTTTGTAATTGTAAAAATATTTTGCGTAATTATTCCTGCTTTTACCCCTTTTGCATTTATAAAAGTTATAAATAAAACCATTAAAATTGCAAAAACTTGTTGGTTCGAAAGCGAGTAGCTTCCTATTGTCAGAATTTTATGTGTCGAGTCAATAATTGGGAATATTAATCCTAAAAACTTTGCCATTGCAATATTTACCGCTGCAAGTGTTCCTGTTTGTATAACAAGGAATAATGTCCAACCGTATAAAAAAGCAATTTTTCTTGAAAATATTTTTTCAAGGTAAATGTATTGTCCGCCTTCATGTGGGATAGTGGAGGATAATTCGCCATAACTCAGTGCGCCCAATATTGTTATAAGTCCGGCTAAAAACCATACAAGAATTAAAAGTATAGCGCTATTTGTTATTCTTGCAATGTGCGAAGATACAATAAAAATGCCGCTCCCAATCATTGAGCCTGCTACAATGGAAATTGCATCTTTTAGGGATAAAGTTCTTTTAAGTTCAGACATAAATTTATAATATCACAAACACTAGTTGTAATTTTTTATGCCTACAAATTCGTCATTGTTTGTTAATTTTCTGCGAATCATATACTGAACTTTTGGTATTAAAAAGCCAAGTGCATAAATTGAAATTGCCGTTCCTGTGCAGTAGTAAAGAAAACTTTTTATTGTATTATTTTTAGCAACTTTCTTAATTAAATCTACGTCAATATCGCATTTTTTCTTTTGTGCAACTTTATATATTTGACGTACAAAATCGTCTGCAGACTCTCTTATTTTATCTATTTGTTTTGCAGATACAAAGCGCTCTTTTTTGTTGTAAGCGCCGTTTGTTGCAGCATTTGTCAAATTATGCAAGAATTGAGCATCGCTTGTCCAGCCGTTTTTAAGGATATCTTGCGCTTGAGTTTTTGTAAGTATTTCTTTGCTGCCCAATAAGGGTTGCAATTTTGACATTAAATCGGCTTTGTCTTCAAAGCCTCTAAAGGCTTTTTTAAATTCTTTAAGTGTTACTGTTTTTCTGTTGTTGAAAAGTTCTTCAATTTTTCTTAAATCTTCTGTGTTTATGCTTGAAATTGCGCTGTTTAGAAAATCTCTGTTGCTAATGGTTTTTTCTTCTCCAATATTTTTCTGCAGCATTTTAACAATTTCATCTAACGCTTTTGGACTAATATCTGTGTTGTTTGTTAATTTATCCAGAAGCTTCACCACATGTTTTGTAGAGAACAGATAAAAGTATATGGATGCGATGTCTCTAAATAAGCATTCAATTTTTTCAAATTTATTCCTTGCGTTATGAAATCTTCCGCCAACAACGCCTGTGTCTGTTATAAGCAAGCGTGCTGTCGAATTATTTTCAATTAAATTTGCAGCATTATAAAACAGCGATGTAAATGAGATGTCTTTTGGTTTGTTTTTAAATTCTTCCAACGTAATATATTTTTGAGTTGTTTTTTGTTTTTCTTCCTTTTTTATTGTTTTATTTGTAATAAAATGGTTTATTTTTGGTAATACAAAACCTATAAAAAATGTTGCTATTGCTGTACTTAGAAGAATGTTTGCAGCTTTAAATTTTAACGCAGGTTTATATAGGCTTTCCAGTGGATTTCTTGCGTAATCAAAGCCTACATCAAAGTTAAAATCGTTTCTCTTTAGGATTTTCTCGCCTATTTTTTCTCCTATGTTTTTTAAAAACTGAACACCGTATATCCAAACAACCGCACTTGTTCCTTGTTCAACTAAGCGTTCATTTGCTTCAATTTTTCCGCCTTTTTTGTTTGCCTCATGTGCGCGACCTAATGTTACGCCGCTTTCAATTATAAGTGTCGGCAAGTTTGCATTTGAATTATAAAACATGTTTAACGGGTTTATACCCTTAAAACAGGTATTATTTGCCAAGTTGTTTATGTGCATAGTTTATATAAACTTGTGAATAAATTTATTTGCGTAAGCAAGAAAACGGCACAGAGTGCTTAAATATCCATACTGTGCCTTTATATATGAATTAAGATACGAAACTTATTCTTGTTCTGTTACATCCCATCTTATTCTTAAATATCCGTTAGAGCCGTTGCCTCCGTTGCCGCATTTATTGCTATCTTCATTTGTGCCGCCTCCGCCACCGCCTGAGCCCCCGAATTCATTGTTAACAGCATCATATTCTTTTCCGTTACTACCTGCTACATTGCCTGTGGCACATAAGTAGTTTAGGCTATTTGTAAGTCCTACAGCTGCATATGTCCCCCCGCCACATGCTATAGCTGCGCCAATTCTTGTTTTGCTTATATTAAAAGGACTTGCGCCCATACCTCCGGTAAAGCCATATTCAAAAGGGGTGCCAATTATCGTGTAGCCACTTTGTATATCCGTTGCCGAAGGTACTCCTCCTCTTTTTCCGTTTTCACCTTTAAATGAGTTATTTGACGGTGCTATCGTAAATGTTGTTGTTGAATTATTTTTAACCTTTATTCCGCTTGTGACGGATTCAGTGTTGTCTTTTTCGTTAATATCGCTGGAATAACCTCCTCTGCCGCCTTTATAGGCTGTTATGTCGGACTCATTTGCCGTTTTGCCGCCTTCTCCACCCATTATCACTATTGCATCGTTGTCTATAGTAGTTGCTTCGCCGTTTAGACCGTCTCTGCCGGTATCTCCCCCTGAACCTCCCGAACCTATTTTGACTATAACACTTGATCCTTCATTGACTTTGTATACAATTTCATATGGTTCATTATCGGCATTTACTCCTCCTATACGTGAAGCTGAGCCTCCGCCTCCTCCAGGTAAAATTGCATTGTAACTAATCTCAACTTTCCCTTTAGCGCCTGCGCCACCGCCATATATGTTACTTGCTGATGCTGCCCAAGTTGGCGTTAATCCGCCACCACCGCCATAACCTTCTATGCTTGCATCTTGCCCTTTTGCATATTGTATTTCTTTCTCTGTTGCCCTTTGTGTTGCACTTCTTGAACTGTCAATATATAAATATCCGCCCGAGCTTGGTTCGCCATCGTTTATACTGTTACTATTATTAACCTTTCCCCCATTACCGCCTTTTGTGTATGTTCCTGTTTCGCCACTATAGGATATTATGCTGCAATTTGTGTTTCCGCCTATGAAACTGTCACTTGTATTTTTTCTGTTTCTAACGTAACAAGTTCCATTGGGCGTTGTCTGATTTGTCGATGTTCCGTTTGAGTATTCTTTTCCATTGGCGTTTGTTGTTGCAGCATTTCCTCCAAGTCCGCCTTTTACATAATATGTTCCAAGTTCTACCCCACCTCTTTTATGAACAACTTTTGTTGTTCCTCCTTGTGAACCTTTGGTTTTCGCTGCACCTCCATTACCACCATTACCTATTGTTATTTCAAATGTATCTTTTGGAAGCACGCTTATTGTTGTTTCTAATACTGCGCCTGAGGCTCCTCCTGCACCTGAATAATTATTGAATTTTTTAAGGGGTCGTACGCAATGAACTGCAAAAGCATTATTGGTATCCATATTTTCACCTAACATGTAAGTTTTGTTGATTAGTACTAATCTTGTTTTGTTTAATCCCCATATTACATATGGTTGACAGTTTGAACTTCCGGATGCTCCAATGCAAAGATGAAAACCATTATATAGAGGCATTCCTGAGGGTGGTGCCGTACCATCGGTTATCGCCATTGCAAGATTTAGCGCGTTTGGCGCTTGTACAGACCAATAATAATAGTTATTTGCTAGTTTTTTAAGTTCTTTGCCATTTGGAAGTCTGTAAACATATTCATATTTGGGCCATTCTTGAACAGGCATACCTATTGCATCGTTATTATTATAATTATAAAAATAGCAAGTATTTTCTGCTCCGTCGTATTTGCATATATCGGTATAAGTGCAATATCTTAATTCATGGCCTGGACAACCAACGGACGGGTTATAAGACCAACAACATGTGCTCTCAGTGCAACTGCTGTTAAAGTATACAATCGCTCTGTCTTTGCTTAACCCCATAGTATTGTTGGTTTTTATATTTTTTACAGATACTTTTTTAGTCCAACATAAGTCATTTTCATCATCCGCGCCTCTTAATTGTGTCATTTCATTTGATAAGCATGAAGTATATGAAAGTCCGCTTGGTGCCGTACCGCTGTTTGCTGTGCCGTTACCTCCGCCGCCGCCACCACCTGAGCCTGTGATTTTTAATTTTATTTCTTTTACACCTGCGGGAATTGTGTATGTTGTGCTGGTTGTAAAGCTTTTATTTATTTCTCCACTGTTTACAGCTCCTGCTCCGCCGCCACCGCCGCCTGAACCTTGTATAAAAAGAGTGTTTATTCCAATAGGTACTTCAAAATTATATATTCCGGGATTTGCGTATATTTGTACTCCCTTTTTGTTTGTATTTTGGTCAGATACGTTTTCATTTATCCTCTTAGTTATTACGGGTGCAAGTACAACCATTAATATTGAAATAATTAAAACAGATACTAATAGTTCCGATAATGTAAACCCTTTATTCTTCCTGTTAAAAAATAAGCTATACAACATACTCTCCAATAATTCTTAATCTATACACCATATTATACTAATGTCTACATTAAAATTCAACATGTTTTTTGGTGTTTAGGTTATGTTATATCGCTACTGTGTGTTTTATTCTGTATAAATATTTGATTGGTGGTGTATATGAATGAAACAAAATATAAGATTGCTCTTGGGAATAATATTAGAAAAATACGAAAAAGCAGAAAATTAACTCAGGATGTTTTTAGTGAAAAAATTGGAATTGAGCCCTCAAGTTTGAGCAATATTGAAAATGGCAAGAGTTTTCCTTCTGCACTTACCATTATTCAGATACAGCAACAATTTAGTGTTCGTGCCGAGGAGATTTTTGATATTGAATATTTGGATAATGTTGCAACTATTGATGAGGATATCCTTAAGTCTATTGAATTATTGGATATTGATAGAAAAAGGCTTTTATGGAAAATCATAAAAGCCCTTGTTTGCTAAATCTTATGTTGCCTTTCTTATGTTGGCATAAATACTCTAAATTGACTGCCGCGATTTAGGTAATAGTCGCTTATATTTTCCTTAAAGTCACTTACAGCGGTTCCATCGCCCTGTGTTATGTAAACATGTCCGTACAAACTTCCGGGGCCCGATGAGCCGTAGGCACTCCAAGATATTACGCAGCCTGCGGGCAAGTTTTGCAAATCTTTAACACTGCTTATGGTGTCTGTAATTTCTGTCCAGCCGTCAAGTCCTGCCATGACATTACCGTAATCACATCCGTTGCCATGTGTTCTAAAGCCAAATGTTGCTTGTATTGCATCAGCAACACCTGTTGCGCAACGACTGCTTGATGTTGTTCTATTTCCATACAATGCTGCAGAGTTTTTGGCAAGAGTTTCTCCTGTTTTTGCATCATATTTGCCGTATGGACTAATTTGGTTTTCTTTTTCTATGTCTTCAGCTTTCAGTTCATTGATTTGTTTTACTATTTCTTGAACTTGTGTTTGCAAAGTAGTAATTGTTTCTTTTGTTTCTGAAATAGCTTGTTCTTTTGTTGATTCATATGTATTTCTTAAATTTTGATATGTTTCAAGAGCAGCTTTTGTGGTTTCGCTTACCATTGTTTTTAGGTTTTCTTCAATTTGATTTCTTGTTTCCTTTAAAGTTTCGTTTGTATTTTTAAGTTCTTCGAGTTCTTTTTCTTGGTCTGCTTGTTTTTGTTCAAGTTCTTCAAGTTCGCCTTTTGCAGTTTCAATTTCCTGTTCTTTTGCGCTGATTTTTTCTTCAAGTTCCTCAATTTTACTATTAACTTCTTCTTTGTTATTTTCGTTGACTTCTGTTGCTTTTGCTGCACTTAGGCTTGATTCCAGCGCACTTTTTTCTGATTCAAGAGAGCTTACTTCGTTTGTTTTTTCAGCTACCGCTATTTTTGTTTCATTAATTTCATTTTCTTTGTCACTTATTGCGGTTTCGTTTTCTTCAAGCTCTTGTTCTGTTTGTTCAAGTTTTTCTTTTTCCGTTCTTACTTGTTCGTTACTTTCAGCTTCAGACTCAAGCAGTTCTTTATATTCTGCTTCAGCCTCATCCATATCGGCTTTTGCTTGCGCTACTGTTTCGTCTGTACCGTTTTGGATATTTGCTAATTTGTTAGTATTATCTTGAATTTCACCTTCTTTTTCACTTTTTTGTGCCTCAAGTTCTGCAATTTTATCTTCATTACTTACCTGTTTTATTTGAGTTGTTTTGTAAAATGCAGTACTTGCACTTGTTGTAGCTCTTGTTGTTGCAGGTGAACTTTGGGATATATTAGCACCTGTTGAACCTGTTATACTCTGTATTGCGTTGCTTGCAAAGTTTTGCACTTGATTTACGGCATTTGTAATTAGGTTTTGATAATCTTTTGCATAATCTCTAAATAAATTGCCGAGCGATGAAAATATATTGTCATTATCTTGTGTCGGTTCATTTTTAATATCAGCAGATACAATACTGTCTAATTTGCCGTTAGAATTTGACATTGCTGCAATTTCGCTTTTACTTAGTATGCCGTCTTTGTTTGTATCCAGCATTTCAAAAAACTTTTCATAACCTATTTGATTGACAAGTTCTTGTAATTGCGGATATTGCGAGATTACTTCTTTAAAGGAGTCAGAATTTGCATCTGTGATTTCATCAGAATCAGTTGCTATATCTTTTGTAACTTCTTTGTCGTACATTTCATATAATTTTAAAATATCATCAGCGCTTAAGCCTACTTTTTGAAGTATGTTTGAGAATTTTGACAATTCGGAATTTGTTATTCTGTTGTTCTCGTCAAAATCCATTGTAGAGTATAGTTTGTCAACAGCATCTCCAAGCTGCGACAAATCCATATCTTCTTCAAATTCTGAGGATAACTCCATAAAAGCTTCCTCGTCAACTTCTTCATAGTTGACTTCTTTGTTTTTTTCTTGCTGTTGCGTACTTACTTTTGTTAAGTACTGGTCTAAAAACTGTACCTTTGCAAGAATATTTGCTTTGTCGATTTCAAACATATACTTAGCCCTTCTTTTCCTTTGCTTGAAATATCGGCAAATTTTTCAAAAACATTATGGTTAATAGTGATTTTTAGGGCTAATTTTTACATTTGTTTACAAACCAAAAAAGCCGTGCTG
>CALUYC010000033.1 GCA_944324895.1 Candidatus Gastranaerophilales bacterium | reverse complement strand
TATGAAGAAATTAAAAATACAAATATTAAACTTGAAAAACTTGAAAGACTAAAGTCTGATTTTGTTTCAATAGTATCCCATGAGCTAAGGACACCGTTGACACCTATTAACAACTCTCTTGAAATTGTTTTAAGCGAACAGACAGGACCTATTTCAGATGATGCAAAAAACTTTATAAACATGGCAAAAAGAAACGTTACAAGGCTTTCAGGAATTATAGAAGATTTACTTGATTTATCAAGGGTTCAAACCGGAAAATTAGATTTTAAATATAAAATAACAAGTCTTATTCCTTCGCTTGAACTAATACAAAAAACTTTTGAACAAGTTGCTGCAGAAAAAAATATCAATATCACTTTAGATATATCTGATACTTTAGAAGAAGTTTACGCCGATACCCACAGAATAGAACAAATCATTTCCAATCTTGTGACAAATGCACTTAAATTCACACCAAAAGACGGCAGTATAAAAATCAGCGCAAAAAAAGTAAATGAAAGCGAAATAGATAAAACCTTATTGGTTGCACCAATATGCGATATAAAAGGCGACTATATTAAAATTTCGGTTAAAGATACGGGAATTGGAATTAAAAAAGAAGATGTACCAAAAATATTTGAAAAATTTTCACAAATTGAAAACTCTCTTACAAGGAACATTGGCGGGGTAGGTTTGGGTCTTTCAATTACAAAACAACTTTTAGACGCACATTTGGGCGCAATTACTGTTGAAAGCAAAGAAAACGAAGGTTCAGATTTTTCTTTTTACATACCTGTTCCTGATGAAAAGAAAATTTTTATTATGGATATAAACCATGCCTTAAGCTCTTGTGAAGAAGTCGGGGTTATTCATATAAAAGAAAATCCAAATTGCGGTTTTATTGACGAAATTATAAAAGAAAATATTATAAAATTAACAAAAAAGTCTAAAGAATACAGAGAAGAAAACAGCTACTTTGTACTTTTGCCCGACACAACACAAACTGCTGTAGATTTTATGGGAAAAGCAATTTTATCTTTAGTACAAAAGCAAGATAACAAAAATTGTGATATAGTATTAAAAAAGGCTCATACAAACAAAGACGGTAAAGAGCTTTTAAAGATTTTGAATAAAGTAAATATATAGCCTCACGTTAGAAAGAAAAGCATGAAAAAGATTTTAATAGTTGATGATGAAAAAGATATAGTTGAAACTTTAGCTTTTATGCTAAAAACAAAGGGGTTTGAATGTATCTGTGCATATGACGGCGAAGAAGGTTTAAAGCTTGCAAAAGAAAGCGCGCCCGATTTAATAATCCTTGATGTTATGATGCCAAAAATTAACGGCTATAAAATTTGCCGTCTTTTAAAATATGACAGCAAATATAAAAATATACCAATTATTATGGTAACAGCCAGAAGTCAGGAAGAAGACAAACTTATAGGTGAAGAAACAGGCGCTAATGAATACATAACAAAGCCGTTTGAATTTAACGATATTATTGAAGCAATTAACAGGTATATAAACTAATGTACTCGGATACTAAAGTAGATAATAAAACTATTGATAAATTAAAATACGACCTTGTGCGCGACAACCTTGTAAGTTTTGAAGAGCTTGAGCGTGCTCAAGAAATTGCAACTGCGCAAAATACAAATATAGGTCAAGTTTTAATATCTTCATCAATGATTAGCGAAGAAAAACTTTTGAAGTTTTTGCAAGATAAATTACATATACCATCAGTTAATTTGGATGATTACGAAATAGATAAAAAATGCCTAAATTTAATCAGCTATCAAGAAGCCATAAACTATAAAATTTTACCTTTGTTTTTAATTGAAAATACACTGTCTGTCGCAATGGCAGATCCGCTTGATTTGTTTGCAATAGACAAAATCATTGAAAGAACAGGTAAAGACATTGACCCTATTATATCAAGCGAAAAAAACATTCTTAAAAAAATAAACGAATACTACGAAACAAAAGGCAAAGTAAAAGATATAAATACAGAAAATAATAAAAACTACCACTGGCAAGACGAATTGCACAAAGAAGATTTAAGCGAAGAACACATAAGAACTCTTTTTCGAGCTATTTTAAAACATGCAATTATTGAAGGAGTCCATGAACTGTATTTCGAATCAACTCCCGAAGGGCTCAGCGTTTTCTTTAAAAAACCTCAAGAGGCTTATTTGACAGGTTCTATACCTGAATTATTAATAAACCCGTTTATCCAAATTCTAAAAACTTTATGTGGACTTGACCCAAACGTATATGAAATTCCGCAACTTGGCAAATTAAACTTTAATGTCGACGGATGCGAGCTTACTGCAAGTATCTCGGCTTTCCCTACAATAAACGGCGAAAGAATTTCACTTAAAATTTATCATCCACCAAAAAGCCTTATGGAGCTTGGAATTTCTCCTGATAAAATAAATATATTGAGTGAAAATTTAAATAAACCCGGAGTTGTTTTAATTTGTGGCTCGTCATTAAGTGGCAAAACACATTTAATTTATTCAATTTTGTCATCAGGAATAATTCCAAAAAATAAAAATGTCATGTCACTTGAATCTATTGCAAAATATAAGTTAAACAATGTTTCGCAATGTGAATTAAATGAAAACATAGGCTTTAATTTAGATAAAGCAATGAGATTTATAGAATTCCAAAGCCCTGACATAATATACTTTGAGGGTATAACAACAAAAGAAGGCTTGGACTTTTTTACATCTTTAACACTTAAAAACAAAACTCTTATAACAGAATTTCTTGCAGACAATATGGGTGATTTAAGAAGAAAATTTGAATTTGCTGAGTTTTCAATGTTTAAATCTGTCATATCTTGCCTTGTTTTTATACACAACAAAGACAGTATTGAGTTCTTTGACAAAGAAGAACTTGAAAGGTACTTGGTATGAATTTCTTTGTAACGGGAACAGATACAGATGTTGGCAAAAGCTACATTTGCAGACATCTTGCAAAAGAGTTTATTAAACTAGGCAAAAAAACTGGATACTTGAAACCATTTCAAAGTGGTGTAGAAGAGAATATTGACTCGGATGCAAAACAAGTTGAAAAAACCGCACAAACAGTTATTGCAAAAAGTTCATATATTACAAAAACACCCTGTACACCACTTGTAAGCGCACAAATAGATAATGTTGATTACAGTCTTGAAAAAGTAAAAAATGATTACAGTGAACTTGCAAAAATGTGCGACGTTACTATAGTTGAAGGCTCGGGCGGTTTGTATGTACCTGTTAAAAAAGATGTTTTAATGAGTGATGTTATAAAATTTTTAAATTTGCCTGCATTAATTATTGCAAGACCAAATCTTGGGACAATTAATCATACTTTAATGACAATAAAATGCGCTCAAAATGATGGCATTAAGGTGCTTGGCGTTGTAATTTCAAATTACCCGAATAACAGTAGCGATCCTGTTATTCTAAGAGCAAAAGAAATGATTGAAAATTATTGCAATATAAAAGTTTTAAACCTTGTGGCACAAGGGCAAAATGACTTATCTGACCTTGCAAAAAAACTGATTTAATTACGCCCCCGGCAACGGTGCAGCTTCGCTATTGGTAGGTAAAGGTGCGCTTTGCTGTCTTTGAGGTTCTTCGACATTAAACGGTTTTTGAGGTTTTGGTGTCTCTACTTTATTTTCAGGAAGTTGAATATTATTATTTATATTTTCTGACTGACTAACATTTGCATTTTGACCTTCGCTAAAACCTTCTTCAACATCATCAAAATCTAAGTCATCCTGTTGTGGAGTTTCTTCAACATCTTTTATTTCTTGCGGTTGTGTATTGTCACCATTTAATTTAGGATAATCAAAAACAGAATCAGCAAAATTGGTTGTTGCAACCCTCATATAGTCGGCCCAAACCTTAGCAGGCAAGCCACCGCCAGTTATACCTGGTAACTTTGTGTTATCATCATTTCCAAGCCAAACCCCTGCAACAATGTCAGGAGTGTAACCCATAAACCAAGCGTCATGGTAGTCATCTGTCGTACCTGTTTTACCTGCTGCAGCTTTTGAGATATTTGCAGCACGACCTGTTCCAACCTCAACTACTTTTCTAAGCATATAAGTCATACCTGCAGCAGTATCAAAACTTATAACTTTAACTATTTTTGGACCTGAATTTTCATATATAACAACGCCGCGCGAATTTTCAACTCTTTCCACCGCATAGGGTTTTACTCTAAAACCTCCATTTGCAAATGCGCCGTACGCTACAACCATATCATACAGTTTTACGCCGTTTGAACCCAATGCAATAGTTAAATCATTTTGCAATGGTGTAGTTATACCCATTTCTCTTGCTGTTGCAATAACAGCATCTGTGCCTGTTTTTTTAATAAGCCTAACCGCGGCAACGTTTGATGAAATTGCAAGAGCCTTCCAAATAGGCATTTTCCCTCTGTATTTGCTTCCATAGTTACGAGGAGACCAATTTTTAAATGAAATAGGGGAATCGTCAATAATATCATCAACCCCAACACCTTGTTGTAGAGCCGCAGTATAGACAAAAGGCTTAAATGCAGAGCCAGGGGGTCTTATAGCATTTACAATTCTATCATACTGGCTTTGTTCATAATTTTTCCCGCCAACGTAAGAATATATTCTACCTGTTGTAGGCGAAAAAGAAAACAGTGTCATCTGAGTTTTATCTGCTCTTAGACCATAGGCATTTAGGTCATTTACAATAGCATTTTGAGCAGCCTCTTGTGATTTCATATCAAGAGTTGTATATATTTTTAAACCACCCTGAGAAATTTCTTGCTCCTCAAAGCCCAAACGCTCTAGCTCATTTAAAACAAAATCAATAAAATAAGGTGCTTTGTTAAAAGAATACAAACGCGGTTTCTTGCTCAGGTGCAGTTCTTCATTTTTTGCCTGTTCGTACTGGTCTTTTGTAATGCAGCCTGTCTTATACATTCTTTTTAAAACTTGATTTCTTCTATTTATTGCAGCTTCAGGATTTTGAAAAGGTGAATAAACACTTGGCGCCTGTGGCAACCCTGCAATTAAGGCGGTTTCGGCAAGTGTAAGCTCGTTTAATTCTTTATCAAAATACGTTTTAGAAGCACTCAAAACACCATAAGTTCCTGAGCCTAAGTAAACAGAGTTCAAGTAAAGTTCCAATATTTCATCTTTTGAAATTGTTTTTTCAATTCTATGCGCAATAATCAGTTCTTTTATTTTTCTGTCAAAAGTTCTTTCGTTAGACAGGAACAGAATTCTTGCAAGCTGTTGTGTTATTGTACTTGCGCCTTGTTTTAAAGAACCCGCTCTTATATTTGCAAACACAGAACGCACAAGCCCCAGGGTATCAAAACCCCTATGTTTATAGAAATTTTTATCCTCAGTTGATATAACCGCATTTTTTAAATCTGCCGGAATGTCATCGATTGAGACTTTCTCAAACCTGAAAACCGTAAAAGTTTTAATGACCTCTCCATCAAGCGAATAAATGCTTGTAACAGGGTTTGGTTTAATATCATCAAAGTTTGAAATAGGGGGTAGTGATGCAAGGTAAAGGTTAAAAGCAGCAACAGCGGCTAAAAACGCAGATAACGCCATCATGGAGAAATAAAGAAATATATTTCTCTTTTTTACTCCCCTTCTAGTTTGTTTTTTCCTAATCTTTCCAGCCATGAGAATATTTTATATAGAAATAAAGAATAATGCAAATTTTTAAAAAGAAGGTGGCAATTTACCACCTTCTTGCAAGAATTTTATTTTTATGCACGTCCAATAAAATAGCCTTCTATTAGAGCATCCTCCAAAACTTCTTTAGCATATTTAATTGTAGGATTTTCTGGTACAGTAAAATGATTGTAAATTATTTTTTTACCATTTTTGTCAAAAGTATAAAAAGCAAGTTTTTCAAAAGGTTTTAGAAAGGTTATTTGATCTTTTCCATTAAGTCTATCTCTTAGACTGTCAATATTGTCAACGAATCTGAGATACGGACTATTATTAAGTATTAAGACTTCATTTCTTCCAGGTACATCTGGGAA
>CALUYC010000032.1 GCA_944324895.1 Candidatus Gastranaerophilales bacterium | reverse complement strand
ATGTGTATGTGTATTGGACAAAGTATGAGTAAAGTTTTCGTATCTTATCATAGGGCGTAAATTGTATTAAAATTACGCCCATTTTTTTATTTTTACTGTATAATGCTAAAGTAAAAGTATGATTAAGAGGAATTTTAACGTGTTAGAAAAAGAATATTTTCCGCAACAAATTGAAAAAGAACGCCTTGAAATTTGGGAAAAAACAAACCCCCACAAAACATATGACAATAACGACAAGCCCAAATACTATGCGCTTTCAATGTTTCCATATCCAAGCGGAAAACTGCACATGGGGCACGTTAGAAACTACACCATAACAGATGTAATTGCAAGATTTAAAAAAGCTCAAGGCTTTAATGTGCTTCACCCAATGGGTTGGGACAGTTTTGGCTTGCCTGCCGAAAACGCAGCAATTCAACATGGCGCAAATCCTGCGAAATGGACGGATGAAAACATTGCATATATGAAAATGCAGCTTAAAAAACTTGGTTTAAGTGTTGATTGGGACAGGGAAGTA
This sequence comes from Candidatus Gastranaerophilales bacterium, assembly GCA_944324895.1. GTDB lineage: Bacteria > Cyanobacteriota > Vampirovibrionia > Gastranaerophilales > Gastranaerophilaceae > Galligastranaerophilus. The sequence goes on along the minus strand of CALUYC010000032.1, from coordinate 4,849 downwards.
ACAACTTGCAAAGAAGATTATTATAAATGGACTCAATGGCTATTTATACAACTGTTTAGAAAAGGTTTAGCATACAAAAAACAAGCTGCTGTTAACTGGTGCGAACATTGCGCAACCGTTCTTGCTAACGAACAAGTAATAGATGGCAAATGTTGGAGATGTGACCATGAAGTTACAAAGAAAAATCTTTGGCAGTGGTTTTTAAAGATTAAAGACTAAGATGAAGTACTGCTTCAAGATTTAGACAAACTAACAGGCTGGGGCGACAACGTTAAAACCATGCAAGCAAACTGGATAGGAAAGTCCACAGGTACAATTTTAAAATTTAAGGTTGATGAAATAGAAGGGCTTGAAATCCCTGTTTATACAACACGTCCTGATACGGCATACGGTATTACATATCTTGTTGTAGCACCCGAGTACCCTGATATTGAAAAACTTACAACACCCGAACAGAAGGAAGAAGTTGAAAAATATCGCGAAAATGCCCGCAAAATGTCAGAAATAGAAAGACTTTCAACAGAGCGCATTAAAACAGGTGTCGCTCTTGGAACACATATTATTAACCCTCTAACAGGCCGCAAATGCCCAATATACACAGCAGATTACGCACTTGTAGACTACGGGACAGGTGCAGTAATGGCAGTCCCCGCCCATGATGAAAGAGATTGGGATTTTGCAAAAAAATACAACTTGCCCGTAATTAGGGTTATAACAGGTGAAGGCGATAATCCGGAAGAATGTTATCCTGAATACGGAACACTTATAAACTCAGGCGAATGCACAGGTTTGACAAGTGAAGAAGCTAAAAAGAAAGTAACACAAATCGCTCAAGATGGCGGTTTTGGATACGCTAAAACACAATACAGGCTTAGAGATTGGCTGATTTCACGCCAAAGGTATTGGGGCGCACCGATTCCTATTGTTTACTGCGACAAGTGCGGTACTGTTCCTGTTCCTGACGAACAACTACCCGTAAAGTTGCCTGAAGATGTTGATTTTAGCGTTCAAGGTAAATCTCCGATTTTAACATCAAAAACATTCATTGATACAACTTGTCCTATCTGCGGCGCTCCGGCTAAACGCGAAACGGACACAATGGACACATTTATGTGCTCAAGTTGGTATTATATGAGATACGCCGACGCTAGAGACAACAAAAAGGCCTTTGATAAAGACCTTGTAAATAAATGGCTGCCCGTCGACCAGTATGTTGGCGGTATTGAACATGCTATATTGCACCTATTATACTCAAGGTTCTTTACAAAAGCTCTAAGAGATATTGGTTTATTGGACTTTGACGAACCGTTTAAAATCCTTCTAACGCAAGGTATGGTACTAAAAGACGGGTCAAAAATGTCAAAATCTAAAGGAAATACTGTCGACCCTGACGAAATTTTTGCAAATTACGGGGCTGATACGGCAAGATTATTCATAATTTCAGACTCACCACCGGCAAGAGATTTTGACTGGTCTGATGCAGGCGTCGAAGGCTGTTATAAGTTCTTATGCAGGGTTTATCGCTTATATTCAAAATTCCAAAATATTATAACTCTTGACTACAAAATACCTCAAAACCTTGATAAGGAAAGCGAAAAGTTGCTTCGCGAAGTTCACATTTCAATAAAAAAAATTACAAATGATATTGAAAACGAATTTCAATTTAACACTGTAACTTCAAGATACAGGGAGCTTACAAACTATATTTATGAATATATCAGAGACGAATCTAAGATTGAAAAAAATGTCCTAAGTTTTGCACTTTTGACACTCCTAAGACTAATTTCACCTGTAGCTGTGTTTATGAGTGAAGCAATATATGAAAAGCTTGGCGCAACAAATTCAATACACAATGAGCCTTGGCCAAAATACGATGAAAATTTAGCTAAGCAATCCGATATTACATTTATTTTGCAAATTAACGGGAAAATTCGTGACAAGGTTGAAGTTGCAGTTGATACACCAAAAGAAGACCTTGAAAAACTTGCCCTAAACAACGAAAAAATTAAACAAGCTCTTGAGGGCAAAACCGTAGTTAAAACCATAATTGTCCCAAATAAATTGGCAAATATTGTTGTTAAATAAAATTTAGGGCGGGTATAAAACCCGCCCTTTTTAAATCTTTATCGACCGTAAGCCATTTGAATATTTGAATCAATAGAAGAATTAACACTCTGAATTTCACTTTCAATCATCTTAAGTTGAATTTGATATCTTTGAGCTTGTTCTTCAAGTCGCTGTTCAACGACCTTTAATCTTTCCTGTCGTTTTTGTAGTGCTTTTGCCTCTGCACTGTCAGGGTCTAAATCAGTACCCAATGTTTCTAAATCTCCCGTAGCGCTTGTTAATTGCAAACGTGAGGAGTTAATTAGCATAAGTTTGTACTCAAGGTTCAATCTCATGCTGTTAAGTTGAATTAATCTAATTGTAGAAACTATTAATCCCATTTTATCTCATTTCGTTGAATTTGTTTCCTCTGAGGAAGACATGTTCATTGTTTTGTGCAATAAGTTTTTCCATTTGGTTTAATTTGTAGAGTTGGTAATTTAGTCTGTATTTTACCATTTTTCTTTTCTTGTTCATTGAAAAGAAGTTTTTGAGCATCGCAACAAACTCTTTTGTGAATAATTTAAAGGGATTTTTTCTAATTAAGAAACTTTTAGAAAACCCTAAAAAGTTCTTCATCCTTCTTAAATTTGTTTGGATACTTTGTTGCACGAGCTTACTCCTTTGTTAGGGGTAACCCTAAACTAATAAAAACATAACCTCAGATAAAATTGCCTATGGATATTTTGTTAAAAAAATCAGATATTCCGAAAATGCAATCTATATCTATATTCTATAACGACATAGAAGGCATAAAACTTTATTTTTAAAATTAAAATTTTACAAAAATTTACAAATCTTGTACCAATTTTTGGTCAGATTCAATATCGTTTTTAAGGGTCTTCCTTACAATATCCGCCTGTGTATCAAGCATTTTGCAGACAGTTTCAATATTTTTAACTCTGTCTGATAAAATTACATCAGCGTTAGAAGTTATTCTGCCTGTAACGTTTTGATATGCACTGACAGCGGCATTGCCTGTGCCCTGCATTAAGTTACCCGCAACAATAGCACCCAAGCCCCATTCACCCATATAAGGGGACATTGCTTGCAATAAACCACCCCAACCTGAAATCATGCCGGCAAGCGGAAGTACTATGTTTTGACCAAAACTAAACCCGCCTGAAGCTGTTCCCAGTGCAGCACTAGCTGTATTCATAGCAGCAATTCCTGCCGAGCTTACAGCATATCCTGTTGCAAGACCGGCTGCACCCCCTGTAGGTGTGCCTTCAGAGCCAAATCCCAATGTAATCCCTGCGGCGCCCGATGGGAAACCGGGGTATGAACCAAGGTTACCTATACCAAAAGCAGAAGTTGCACCATCGTAGGATGCAGTAGAGCCAGTAATTGGCGACCAGTAAGAAGTACCCGGGATGTTCATCATATTTGAACCACCCATAACAGGCATAAATATGCTTGGCGAAAACATGCTTGCTAATTGCCATAAAAATCCACCCGCAGTGCCAAAGCCGCTACCGGATGAAGCCGAACTTGAAACCGTTAAATCTCTTAAACGGTCATAGGTTTCATACAACTCTGCTTTTGCAATAGAGCTTGCCGAGCCGTATTTATTGGCGATTGTGAGCGAATGCATGTTTTTGTAAGATACCATTTACTAACCCTCGTGTACTTTTTAAGTATTGCACCATACCAAGTTTTTGGCATGGTGCAAATTGTTGATTTTATTATGCGAACGTTTTAAACGTAGACTCAACGTTCTTTTGAATAACCTCTTTAACCGCATCCATTTCGGTTTTAAGAGCTTCTTGTTCTGTATCAAGTTGTTTTAATCTCAATTCAAGAGTTCTATCTTGTTGTTGGATGATTTCTGTTCTTGCGTTAATATCTTGAATTGCTCTTTCGTATACCATTTTTTGGTATTCATAATCTTTCATTGCTTGCTCGTAACCTTCCGAGTCATCAACTTGTGTTAAATCAAGCTCGTAAGTTCTGCCAGCAAGTTTTGCATTTAATTCTTCATTATCTACGCTTACAATTTTTACTGATTCGAATCTGCCATCTGAAGTTGCATCAAACGAAGCAGTTGCATTTGTTTTTTTCTTAACTGTTGCATCTTGTGCAAAGTATTGAGTTAAACCACCTGTGTACATTTCAGAAGGATCAGTCGGCAAAGTTGCGTTATTAATATCATAAGAAGATATGTAATAAGTTCTTTCGTCGGTTTCACCTTTGTTTACAGTGTATTTATAGTATGTATCTTCATCGGGTCTTCTCGAAGGATCGTTTCCGATAATTGCAGCATTTATAATTTCGATGTTACCCTTATCTATACCTGTTTTATCTGCCAAAGTTATTTCATATTCCTTGCCGTCAAGGTATATGCTTGTAGGTGTTTTGTCATTAAAAGACATAGGAGTACCTTGAGTAATAGGAACGGAAGAATAACCTTTTCTTTCTACTTCAGAATATTCAATAACAATGTTGTAACCACCTGTTGTACTGCCTGCTGCTGTGTCGAATTTTGTTATGGAGAAATCTTCGCCCATAGAATCGAACACATAACGAGTGTTGTAATAATCAGTCGCACTCGGTGGAGTAGGAACTTGAAGCTCAAGCATTTGGTTAAACAATCCGGCACTTTCGTTTGAAAGAGCAGTTCTTTGTTGGTTAACTTGTTGACCTTCATATTCAACGTTTGTTTTTCTTGCCGTAAGACCTAAAAATCTTGCTTGGCTTGCTGCCATTCCCATTGTTTTCTATGCCTCCATTGTTCTTATGTAAC
>CALUYC010000031.1 GCA_944324895.1 Candidatus Gastranaerophilales bacterium | reverse complement strand
AAACTCCATTGAGAAAAATTCAAGGCGGCATTGTTGGTTTTGGGGGATTATTAACTCTTGTTCTTTTCCCATTACTTAAAAAAGAAAAATCAGATTTAGAAAACAAACAAAAAATTAATGAGGTAGCATAAATGCAAAATTTATCAATTCCACAAGATAGTATTGAAAGACAAGTTAAACAAGTAATGCGCGAAAATTATGCATCAATGGAAAATGATGTATATAATAGTTGTCGTAAAAAAATTAACGATGAATTTTATGATAAATTTATTAGCCAAACAAAAGCGCATAGAAGTCAGATTGGTGATGATGATTTAAAAATCTTGCTTTCTACTTTAAAAAAATCATATGAAAGCTCTGGAATGCTAAATGATGCAAGGGCAATAGAAGCTCAAATTTCAAAATTAGATGTAAGGGTTTAATATGAAAATCTCATTGCAACATAACAACTTCTCTTTTAAAGGTTACATTCAAAGAAAAGATGTGCCTGAGTATATTAAGAAACGCACAGGTGAACTGTCTTATCAACGTACAAAAGATAGAACAGATGCTTTATCTGCAGCAGTTTTTGATGAATTTAGAAAAAGTGTGTCAATAAAAAACCCAATATATACATTACCTGCCAATAGAATTACTTTATTTACAAATCTTGCACACTCATACGAACCTTTTGATATAAATAAAGCAGCAGTTGTTCTTGCAACTGCTATATCGCAAGCTGCAAGCAAAAATCAATTTACTGTTAATAACACTGATTTAACTCTTTTAAGCAAGTTCTTTTACAGCTCAAATGACTATGAAGCAAAATTTTTTGTTATGAGCATGTTAAATAAAAATGGGGCAAAGGAGTTTTTACCTATTGCTGAAAGTGTACTTGAATGCGACGAAAACGTTGCAACATTAAATGATAAGAAAACAAATTATCAAGCTAGATTATTATTAAATAAACACTATAACTTAGACAAGTTAAAGGCACTTTTAAAGTCTGACGATGTTTATAAAATAGCCGCATTAAATGTTTTATCAAAATGGGGCTTAGAAAGACATATTAAGCTTGTTGAACCATTAGTTAATGACCCTAATTTTAAAGTAGCAGACAAAGCAAAAAGCGTAATTTTGAAACTGCAAAATTTACAAAAGCAGGTTAAAGTACCCATTTCAAAGGAAAAAGACAGAAATTTACCCGATAATACTGCAGGGTTTGATTTAACGACCCAAAAAAGTAGTTTAAAGTGTACAGGTCTTCCTTTGAATAATCAGCAAATAAGTACACTCGGAAGATTTGGATACCTTAGCTCGCATGCAAATTTGCTAAAAACGAGCATAAATTCGCCAAAATCAGCAGAGGCTTATGCAAAAATATATGTAAGAGGCAGTTTTGTACATTGATTTTAAGTTTTAGTTTAAAAAGGAATGTAAATGAAAATTCAAAATATTTCATCTTTTAAAACAGTACCAATAAAGCATAATAATGTTTTAAAACAAAGCAAGCAAAATTATTTGCCTACTTACACAAAAGATACATTTGCTAAAAGTATAAATTTTACAGGCTATTATTATTCGATTAATTTTAAAGCCCCTCGAAACTTGAAAAAATTTGCAGAGCATTTTTGGCAAGAAGATGATGATTATATTAAATCAGAATTGTGCAATGGTGCAATAACCAAAAAAGGTAGACAACAAAATTTTGACACAATTATGCACTACGTTAATCAAGTAAGAGCGAAAATGAACAAACTTGGCAACAAAATTAATGAGCTTGGCCCTATTGTTGCAGGTGAATACCATGATATAGTCCAGCAAAAAAGAACTGTTATGCATGAATTCTTTGATATGCTGCAGGCAGAAAAAAATGGTTTGCCAAGTAAAGTGCCTAATGGAATTTTAGTCTATGGTAATTCAAAAGACGGAATAGATGAATTAACTAATTGGATAAAGAGCAAAAGTGAAATTTATACAAAAGAGATTGACTTCGACGCTCAAGAGCCACTTGACTCCCTTGCACAAATGACTGAACTTGCAAAATTTGCAGAACAATATTATCAAGCAAGTGGGGTTAGGACTTTATTGTTTGTAAATAATCTTGATGAGTTGTTAACAAACGATGACACGCTTGAAGGCAGAGCCATAATAGGCAGATTTAAAAATTTTATAGAAAATATTTCTCAAAAGTACCATACAACAGTAATGATGAAAACAAATAAAGACTTAGGGGATTTTGAAGAAGCATCAATCGGTGATCAAAGATTTGATTTAAAAATTAAAATAAATAACAGAACGGCAACTCCTCAGGAAAGAGAAAAATATAAAGCAGCAAAAGAAGAATTTGACAGACTTATAAATAAAAGTCCTATAGGTGTTAGAACATATACGGATGACGAACCTGCTTTTTCCTTTAGTGACCATTGGAATATGGAAATATAAGTATGACAAATGACATTAAAAATACAACCAATAGCCCCTATTCAATGTTTAAATTTGACAAAAGTTATTTAACTCCTGTTCAGTCTAAACAGAATGTCAGTGTGCAAAAAACCACTACCATAGCTGATAAAACCGATGTGTTTATTAAAGAAAACCCAAAAAGCAAAAGCAATGAGGTTATTAAAGGTGTGTTGTTGGCGTTTGGAGCATTGGGTATTTTTGCCAGTGCTATGTATTTTCTTAAAAAAGGAAAAATTCCAACTGAAAACAATAGCAAACTAAACTTTATTAATTTTGAACACGTCAAAAATACAGTTGTTGAGCAAAGTGATAAATTAAAAAATATGTCTTTAGTGTCAACATTTAACCCTCTAAACCTTGAAACACTATCTAGACAAAGTAGTGATTCGGATTTTGAAAAACTGTATTCATTATTTAGATATGAAAAATTAGGTATAAAATCAGATACTCCGATTTTTCCTGATATTATTTTTCTAAAAGGTGATAATACAAACGCGCAAGGTTTAGGTGAAATTATTGCCTCATATTTTGATTCAAAAATTAATAGAGTTAAATATCCTGAAGGAAAATTAGATGAATTTCTGCAATATCTTTCTAAATTAGCTGATGAAATTTCTCAATCAAGTGAAAAAGCTCCAAAAAGGAATTTCTTTTTAATGGATAATTTTTCAAAATTTATTGAAGATTTAGAAAATTTGGGCTCAGAGGGCGAAAAAGGTATATTTTTTGAATTTCTTCAAAAGTCTTTTGGTGAAAATAAAACAAGTATAATTGCAAATATAGCTGATAAATCAAGATTTGATGAAATAAGCGCAAGTGTTATGAGTGTTGATTTTAAAGATACAATAAATTTGCAAAAAGTAGCCAATGATTTAGAAAAAATGTCTGATTTTAAAAAGAATACATTTTATATTGCACTTTCTAGAATTGAAAATAAACCTCAAAATATGGATTATCCGTTTTGGTGTATGCATTATTTTTCTGCAGAAACTAAAAAAGAAAACATAGTCTTAGATGGTATAAATCAAAAATTAAAACAACAATTCCTCAAACAGTTATCAGCGCACGCGAGTGAAAGATTTGAAGCTTTTGATTTGTCCACTCTTTCTTTAGATGAATTAATTAGTGCAGCCCAAAAGTATAAAACAAATTTTGATATATCAGGCAAAGATACCATTTTACATTTGCAAAATCTTGAAGATTTTACAAGCAGATATAAGACCGATTCAGCGGAATTTAAAAAGTTATGCGATTTTTTAAATTCCTGTTATGAAAAATATAACATTAGAGCTGTATATGACATAACTGACAGCAAAAGTCTACCCAAAGACCTTTTAGGGCTTAAATGTGGAAACTCAGTGCTTAAAATTCCCAGCCTATCAGAAGATTTTGAAAAAATACAACAAGGAATATTAAAGAATATTGATGAGTTTGATTTTTCCGGCATTGCTAAAAGCTATGTTAGTGAACTTGAATTATATGCTAAACTTCTTGCAATGGAGAGAATAGAAGGGTTGACTCAAGGTGAAGCATTTACAAATATCTTGCTGTATGGAAAATCAAAACAAGCTCTTGATGATATAGCAGGTTCTATTAAAAAATTATTTAATTTAAATAATACACAGGTTGACTTTGATGTAAAAAATCCCGACGCTTCGATTGACTTAATAGTTAAAGAACTAAAAAAAGCTAAAGAACTGTACGAGCAAACAGGAAAAAGGACCTTATTAACAGTCGAAAACCTTGATGAGCTTCTAGTTGATACAGATTCGTTGACCTCAAGGAGTCGTATTGCCAGAATAAAAAACATAACAGAAAATTCTGTTAAAGATTACCATACAACCATTATGATAAAAACAACAAAAGCCTTAGAAGATTTTGAAGAAGCCTCAATAGGTGAGCAAAGGTTTGGTCTTAAAATAAAATTAAAGGGAGAGAATTAATGAAAATTGCTTTTAATTCAATAAATTTTCAAGCATCAAAATATCCTGTAAAACCTTTTTATCAAAACAGTACAATTAGTTTTCAAGGTGACCGTTTTGAAAGACAAAAACAAGAAATATCTATGCTTGATGATGCTTATAAGGCTTTAATGGCACGTCAAAAAAAACAAGCTGAAAACAAAGATACAACTAATGCTCAACGTATCGATTTAGCAAGGCAAATGAGTAGTTTAATATCTCAATATGTTGAGCTAAATGAAATCTTAAATAACTCTGATGTTAAAAACTTCAAAATAGATGAAAAAAATTTACTTAATTACCTTATTGGCCTACAAAATATGGGCAAAAATAAAGGTTTTAACAGAATTGTCGGATATGACAGTGTTAAGGATGAATTAACAAGTGAATTCATTATAAAAACAATGGCAAAAGCAAGAACATCTCAAAAAACCGATGTTCCAAATGCTTTTTTGTTTTTTGGCCCCACAGGTTGTGGTAAAACAACTTTTGCACACGCTTTGGCAGAGCAAACCCTTTCTTTTGTTGATACAATAGATTTAGCCAATTTATCAGAACAGGAAACAATGTATGCAATAATGGATAAAGCCAAAACAGCACATCAAAATTATATTAACAGTGGCGATGAAAAAAAGAGAACAATATTGATTATTAATGAATTTGATTCAATAGCAAATAAATATTCTCCTATTGTCGATGAACTTGTTGACTTTATGCAAAATTGTGCAGAAGAATACAAATGTACTTTGTTTTTGACATCAAATCACCCGTTAGATATTGACCCAAGAATTTTAGATTCTAAAATTACACCTAAAAAATTTGCCATACCATCTGCTGATTATTCTGTTGCAAAAGGTATAGCAGAGCAAAGATTAGAAATATACGGCAGGAAAATTAGTAGCATTGATTCATTTATTAATGCACTTTTTTCTAACCCGGATTTGTTATACTCCAATGCCAATATTGTAGCAATTATTGATAAAGTAGAGAAAAATACCGAAACCCCGACAGTTGATGATTATATTGCTATTGCAAGAGAACAGGTAGCGCCTTCAATTTCAAGAAAAAAACTGGAAAGATTTGAAAAAGAAAAACAAGTAATTACTTCTGCGCCTAAAATACCTTGAGTATGAGGAATTTTAAAGATATTATTGATATTCAACGTATAGCTTTCTTTAGCAGGGCTTTTATCTACATGTACTCTAATTAACTCAGCATAGATTAAACCTCTAGGGTGTCTTAGATTTTTTGGGGTTCAAAATTACGGTGTGACGCCAAGTTAATAGGTGCTACTCTAATTCTTAATATCCCTTTTTAAATATCCCTTAACAACATACTTAAGATTATTTATTTATTCTAACCGCATATTATATTTTGTCATTATTTTTAAGATTTAGTACGTTTTTGATACTATCTTTAGTAACCATGGCAAAATGAGTAATTATGCCTGCAATAGCACCTATATTCAATGCTTTTAACCAGTGTGAATTTACACCCTTACTTTTCATAATTAGCCCTGATGTAAGACCTGTAACCACAAAAACACCTGCGGTGGCTGCTGCGGTAACAGTAGCATGCTTTGCTCTTTTCTTTGCAACATCAAGCCTTTCTTCTTCAGGAATCTGCGCAAAGGCATTTTTTACGAATCCATTATTGTTTCCAAAATTTACTTTCATTTTTATTTTATTAGCTCTTGTATAGTTGGAATGTAATTATTAGTGAGTTTTTTATGCATATTTTTATGAAGTTTTTCTCCTCGTTTCATCCAAGCCGGCTATTTTTTAATACTTGTTCCAATGTAGCTTGGCATTAGTTTTTTTGAACAAATTGAAAATCTTTGATTTTCTCATTTGTTCAATACAAAAGACCGATTATTATTTTGCTTGCAAAATTAAATAATCGAGTTTTT
>CALUYC010000030.1 GCA_944324895.1 Candidatus Gastranaerophilales bacterium | reverse complement strand
TTCCGATACCTGTTATTACTACTCTTCTTTTCCTGTTCTCCATCATCTTTTCCTTAAACTTTCAAAACAAAAAGTTACAAATTGATACTATCTCATTGCAACTTTTTTGCAAATGAATTCTGTGTCTCAAATATTTTAACTATGAATGAGAATCGATATAGTCGACAGCATCTTGAACTGTTGCGATTTTTTCAGCTTCTTCATCAGGAATTTCGCAACCGAATTCTTCTTCAAATGCCATAACTAATTCAACTGTGTCTAATGAATCTGCACCAAGGTCGCCTGTAAAGCTTGCTTGTGGTGTTACCAAGTTTTCATCAACACTTAATTGATCAACTACAACTTTTTTAACTCTGTCTAATGTGCTCATTTTTACCTCAATTTATAATACTAACTAACTTACTCCATAGATTATACAGGGCACAAAGATATTTTGCAAATTATTAAATTATAAAATTTTACTGTTCTTGTTTTCCTTTTGCAACGCACGTTTTGGGGCTAAAAATTATTTTGTGCTTTTATTGTATTTTGTTAATTTTTTTTACAATTTTGCTGCCATGACAAATAAAAAGCGCACATATTGTGCGCTGTAAATCTCTCTGTTTCTCCGTATAAAAGACGCAATTAGTTGCTAGCTGTCCAAATAGCGTCTCTTGTTAATTTTGAGTTAACTACTTCCTGTGAGATGTTTATGTTGGAAGGAGTAAAGATAAATACAAACTCTCCGATTTTTCTTTGTGAACCATCAAGAGCATGTGTGCATCCGCATAAGAAGTCTACTATTCTTTGAGACTGTTCTCTGTCAAGTAATTGCAGGTTTAGGATAACTGTTTTTCTTGATTTAAGTGCTTCAACAATGTTAATTGATTCATTGAAAGCTCTTGGTTCAAATACGATTACTTCGTAGCCTCTGTTTTGTCCATGCAACACTCTTAAATTGTTGCGTTCTCTTGTTTCCATAGGACTTTGAGTTTCAAAATTTCTTTTAAGTACGTTTGTACCGTCAGTTTCATATTCGGTATCATACTCATCTCTCAATTCACCAAACTCGTTTTCATCCGGATTATCAAAACCGAATAAGTTGTATAAAAACTTAAATTTTTCTCCTATGCCTGCCAATTTCTTTTCCTCCTTTATGAATTCTTAAATAATATTCTTCCTAACCTAATGATGGTAGCGCCTTCTTCAAGTGCTATTTTATAATCGTTGCTCATTCCCATTGAAAGTTCTTTAAAATTATATTTTTCTTTAAGTTCTCTCATTGTGGAAAAAATCCCTCTCAATTCTTTTTCATCGTCTGTTAAAGGTGCGATATTCATCAACCCTTCAACTTTTATTGAATTCAGATTTGAAATTTCTTCGATTAAATTATTTGTTTGTGAAAGTGCAATACCAAATTTTGATTTTTCATCAGCTACATTTACCTGAATTAAAACCTTTTGGACAATACCTTTTTCTGCCGCGCATTTTGCTATCTCTTTTGCTAATTTTAGTGAATCTACACTGTGGATAAAATCAAAAAATCCAACAACATGCTTTACTTTGTTCGTTTGTAAATGTCCAATAAAATGATAAGTCGATTTTTGCCTTATTTCATCGTCTAATTTGTTGATTTTTTCAATAGCTTCAAGAGCTCTGCTTTCTCCAAAATCTCTTAAACCTGCCCTGTAAGCATCGTTTATCGCATCTTCATTAAAATATTTGGTAACTGCAACTATCCTTACATTTTTTCCATCAACAATTTTCAATATACGGTCGAGATTTTTACAAATCGTGTCATAAGTACACACTTATCATTTCCCCCGCCTTTGCGCCGTTGCGCAAAACCTTTTTTATTATATTGTACTAATTTTAATATGACAACATTTTGTTTAGTAAACATATTGTTGTTTATACACTATTTGTCAAAACATGCATGGGCACATGATTTGAGCATGTTTATGCTTAAGTAATATTTCTTAATAATACACAAATTAACACTTAACAATGCTTTACAAGTGTTTATATAATCAAATCTCTCATTTCTTCAATGGCACGTTCCAACCCTACAAAAACTGCACGAGAAATAATGCTGTGGCCTATGTTAAGTTCAATTAGTCCTTCAATATCGTGCATTAAATGTACGTTTTCATAGTTCAGCCCATGACCGGCATTAACTTTTAAACCTAGGTTTTGTGCTAGTGCTGCGGCTGTTTTTAGTTTTTCAAATTCTTCCTGTTCGCGCTGAGTGCCAAATGCATTTGAAAATGCTCCGGTATGCAGTTCAATAAAATCCGCATTGCAGTTATGTGCGCTGAACACTTGTTTTTCATCAGGATCAATAAAAAGGCTAACAATAATTCCTGCAGAGTGCAATGGTTTTATAAATTCTCTTATGTAGTTTTCTTGTGAGTATACATCCAAACCGCCTTCTGTAGTTACCTCTTGTCTTTTTTCAGGAACTATGCAACATGAATAAGGTTTATTTTTAACCGCTATTGCTTGCATTTCAGGTGTTGCAGCCATTTCAAGGTTAATATTTGTTTTTATATTTTTTTTGATTTCGTCTAAATCAGAATCTTTAATATGGCGCCTGTCTTCTCTTAAATGAATTGTAATTGCGCTTGCACCTGCTCTTTGCGCAATTATTGCAGCATCCAATACGCTGGGTTCATCTCCGCCCCTTGCGTTTCTAAGTGTTGCAACGTGATCTATGTTTACTCCTAATTCCATAGTCGCAATAATAACATATTTTTTTTATTTTTTAAACTGGTACAAATCGACTATTTCGCATGTGTTTTGTGGACTAAATTAAAATTTCATATATAATAATTGTAAAATATTGTTAAAATTTTGTATGAGAACATAGCGTGATTTGTCCAAAGTGCAAAACTGAAGTAAGCTCTCAAGATACTATATGCCCCGGATGCGGTCTGAGGCTTAAATTTAAGTGTCCAAGATGTGGAAATTATACAAGAATAGGTTCTTCTTCCTGTTCGGTATGTGGTTTTGCATTTGTCAAATTTTGTCCAAAATGCGGCAGTGCAAATTATGCTTCAAGCTCAGAATGTCGTAAGTGTTCCTATGTGTTTAACGAAATAAAAAAAACCGAGGAAAACAAAGCGCAAGAACAAGAACAAAAAACATTCAGGAAACCTAAAAACGAGTCTGTACAAAAACATCCTCAGGAGCAGCCTGCTCAAAAACAGCAAAAACTCGTAGTTTTTATTGATTTTATTAACCTTGAAAATCTTTTTGATAAATATAAAGACGAAGAATTCAGGCAAAAAGTAGTATTAAACATTAAAACATCCGTTAAATTGGGTTTTAACGTTCCTTGCGAATTTATTAACCCGCATACTGTCGTGTTTAAAATTCCGCATACTAAAAACTTTAAATTCCTTGATAAAGTCAAACTTTTTTCTGATGAATTTGAAAAATTTAACAATATTTTAGATGAGACTTTGGGCGTTGGAATTACATACAAATACGCTATTTTAAAAGAGGATGAATATCAATCCGGACGTTCCCCAAAACAACTTGAATCAGGCATTGAAAAAGACATAATTACCTCAGAAGGTGCATATTCGCTGCTCTCATCAGAGATACCGCTTATAAAAATTTCGCCTGTATCATACAAAATGGTGTTTTTAGACCAAAAGCCGGTGTTTTCCCAAAGCGAGTGCCAAAGAGATGATGTCGCTCTTGAAATGGTACTTGATGCCATTAACGATACAAGGAGCGAAATAAAAGCGATTTCAATCAATGCGCCAAGAGGTTGCGGTAAAACGTATTTACTTGAAACCATGTATAAAAGGCTTGAAGGTGAACCGCACATAGTTTTAAAAGGACACTGCTGTGCATTAACTCAGGTGACTCCTATGGGCCTTATACAGGACGTTTGCCTCTCATTGTTTGATTTATCTTTTGCGCCGAGCAGATATGAAAAAAGGGTTCAAGAGTTAAAAAATGTTTTGGGGCAAAATTTATCAGGACATGTTTCGCAAGAAAAAATAGATACCCTTATAAATATTGTTTATCCTCTAAAAGAGGCATATTATGAGAATATTTTAGAAAATAAAAAGCGTACTTTTGAAGACCTAAGGGATATTTTGGTATATTTAAAGTCTAAAAACAAGCTTACGCTTGTAATTGATGATTTTGACCTTATCGACGAAACTTCTTTTGATTTTATAAAATATTTAATAGAATGTGATTATTTTAAAACAGGTGCAAAACTTGTCTTAACATATAGAAATCAACATGCAATCGCGATGTATATAAACAGCGAAAAACTGCCTAAAAACGCATGTTTAAACATTAATCTTGCGCGCAAGGAAATAAGTGATGTCGCAGACTTCATAAAACTGCAAATAGGCAGTTGTGAAATTTTGCCACAAGGTGTATTGAATCAAATTGCACTTAATGCACAGGGTAATTTTGCATATGTAGAGCAGGTTCTATACGATTTAAAAGAAACAAAAATTCTTACTTTGCAAAACAAGGAATTTGTATTTGATCCATCACAAAGCCAAATGTATATTATTAATGACTTAAAAGAGCTGATGGATAAACGCTTTGCATTTTTAAAAGAAAATCATCGTTTTGAATACGATTTCTTAATGGTTTCATCTATGCTGGGGGGCAAATTTACAAAATCATTAATGGAAAAAGTTTTTGCTCTTGAGCTTGAAAATTTCGAGCGCGTTGCTGCATTTTTAGAGAAGAACGGTTATGTAAAAAGAATTACCGAAAATATTTTTGAGTTTAGAAATTCTCTTGTTTGGTCGAATACCTATGCACATGCAAAAGAAGATAAGGATCTTTTGGATGTATTTAAAAAATTGCTTGGAGAAATTTGCAAAAGAACAGTATCATCTCCTGCAATACCTTCGCTTTTGGCACAAATAACAGGTGAAAAAGACCTTGCCTTCAGTCTTTGGACTATGAGTTTAAAACTTGCATCTTATATTGGGGATGTAAGTTTTTATACTTTGTGTCAAAAACAAAGCTTAATTCTTTTAGAAGACGTTAAACTTTCTAATTTTGAATACATTAAAAACAATATCTGTGAGCGTTTGGGTAAATTGACGTACAATAAAAACCCAAAAGAAGCTATGGAATACTTATCAAATGCCATAGTGAGCGCACAAAACAGTGAAAATGAAAACAAAGTTGTAGAGCTAAGCGGTTATTTAATTCAAAGTTGCAAAATGGCGCAAAACTATCCTGCAATAGTTGAAACTGTCGATGCTGTTCTTGCAATTTATTCAAAACCAAAACAAGAGCTGCAAAGAGCACTTATTAAAACAAGAAAACTTGAAGCTCTTTTATATCTTGGTAATTGGTCCGAAATTGCAAGTATTGTTAACAATGAAGTTAACCCGATTTTGCAAGATTATTTAAGGCATCCTAAAAAAAGTGAATTTGCAAGTATAAGAGAAGTTTATGAAGCCTGGATTATGGCAAATATAATACTTGCGGAATCTTTTGCACAACAAGGCAGTCCGCTTGCATTTGAATTAATAGAAGAAATTCAAAAAGAACTTAATAAAGATAAAAGTCATCATTCTACAAGGTTAAAATTACATCTGGCACTATCCCATGCCTGCGCGCAAACTTCTCGCGGTTTTATAAAAGATTCTGACGAGATTTTACAGTCAATATTAAAAGAATTTTCATATGCGGTTAATGATTTAAAACTTGTTTCAAAGTGGAACTTGATAGATTTGTTTAACAAAGTCTTCAGCGGTAATTTTGAAAATATAAAAGAAGATTTATTTGAAGCGGTTACTTTTGCAAACAACTGCGGCGATGACTATACTAAAAACATTTTAAAAACCTTGCTTGCATATATTCTACTAAAAGAAAATAATGCTCTTCGCGCGCTTGAAATTTGTGCCGAACAAATGACATATTTTTCTGATAAAAAAATAGCCTTTGGTGCACTTTTGGCTTGGTACATTAGTGCAAAAGCAACCCTGCCTTCATCAGGGCCTGACAGGTGCATAGAAATATGTGAAAAAGCGGTTACAATTTGTGAGAGCGCAAAAATTAGCAGTATTAATTTCAAAATTCTTTTTCAAGAACTGCTCTCTCGCGCGTATTTGCAAAAGAATGATTTTGATAATGCAAAAATGTATTGTGAACTTGCTTTGCAGGATGCAAGTGCAAATGAACTATTATTCCTGCAAATGCATTTATATAAATTAAGAGCAAATATTCTGCAAGATTTAACCGCCCATGTTGAAGAAGAAAAGAAATATCAAGTTGCGCAAAATGCAATAAAAGTTTACGAAAAAGCTCTGCTTTTGGCATCGCGTTTGGGTCTTGATAAACATCACTACGTTATTCAAAAGGAATTGACTGCTTTTAGAGCATATTGTCAATTAAAGCGTATAAGCTAATTGACACATAAGAAAAAATTAACTAAAATTATTGCCATGAGCTTAGATACACCACAACACATGTACAGCGCGGTTCCCCCAACAAAATTAAGAAACCGCGATGAAAAATTCAGAGAAGCTAAAAACATACCTTTTTGGCACTTTATAGGGGATATTGTTTTCCCTAAAATGATTGAAGCACGTTTTTATTCTTTGATGTATAAAAATTTACAACGTCTAGAAAATCGTGACAAAACCAAAGCAACAATTTTCTATGCCCCTCATAACAACTGGTGGGACGGTGTTTTGGCATATAATATTGTCTATAGAATTATTGCAAAAGTCATTAAAAAACCACGTTTACGTTTTATGATTGAAGAAATGAACAGGTTTCCTTTATTTCAATATGTAGGTTGTTTTCCCATAAACAAGAAGTCTGCCCAATCGGCAATGAAGTTTTTGCAATACGCTGTAACAACTCTTAAGGATCCTGATATTGCTTTTTGGATTTTTCCTCAAGGTATAATTCGCCCTCCTATGTACCGACCCGAGATTTTTCAATCCGGTCTTGCCTATATTGCAAAAGAGGCCGTTAAAAAGTTTGGTGGTGTCAATTTAGTGCCTGTTGCAATAAATTATACATTTTTAAGACAAGACAAACCTGAAATACTTGTTGAGTTTGGTGAACCAAGAATTGTAAATGACCCCGGCTTTAACAGGAAAGATTTTACTTGCATGCTTGAGCGTGAATTTGAACAGTTTTTGGACAAACAACAAGCCGATATTTCAAGCGCAAACTTTGAAGGTTATCATTATTTGTACAGACAAAAGCTTAAATGGTGGCGTTTGATAGAACAAAAATTAAAGACAAAGGGTCTTAAAAATAAAGAGATTATAGATTTAAAATAGGTTTCAAATGAAAAAATACTCTGTAGGAATAGATTTAGGCGGAACAAAAATACTGGCCGGAATGGTAGAAAAAGACACCGGCAAGGTACTTTTTGAAGTTAAAAATAAAACAAAAAAAGAAAAAGGTAACAAAAAAATTACTGCGAAAATAATTGAAACGCTTGAAGAACTTTTAAGTACTTCAAATATTCCAAGAGAGGAAATTTCATCGATAGGAATAGGTCTTGCAGGTCAGGTAGAGCGAAATAAAGGTGTACTTATAAATGCAGTTAATCTTGATTGCAGGGATTTAAACATAAAGGAAATTCTTGAAGAAAAATTCTCTATTCCCGTAAATATCGGAAATGATGTAGAAGTTGCAACTTTTGGTGAGCTTAAATTTGGCGCAGGCAAAGAGTATAAAGATATAGTATGCATTTTTGTGGGAACTGGAATAGGCTCAAGCATCGTAAAAGACGGTAAAATTCACCTTGGCGCAAGTCAAAGCGCAGGTGAAATAGGGCATATCATTGTAGATTTAAACGGCAGAGCTTGTGCTTGCGGGGGTAATGGTTGTCTTGAGGCATATGCTTCAAGAAGTGCTATCGAAACAAGGATTTTAGGGGCGGTTAAAAAAGGAAGAAGTTCAATTATAACCGAATTGACAGATGGTAAAAATACAATCAGCTCAAAACATATTAAAAAATCATTAGAAGCGCATGATGAAGTTGTAACTCAATATGTAAACGAGGCTATTGAGTACCTTTCTGGCGGTATTGCAAGCGTTATTAATTTTTATAATCCGGAGCTTATAATTCTTGGCGGCGGCTTAATTCAAAGCGTTGAAGATTTTTATTTAAAGACAATTAAAAAAGCGCGAGCAAAGGCTTTGCCTACACCTGCCGCTTCAATCGAGTTTAAAAAAGCTGCTCTTGGTGACTACTCGGGTGTTATAGGGGCTGCACTTTTAGAAGAAAGAGTGCTTTAGTTTGTTCTATGCGTCCTGAATTACAAAATATTAAAATACCTGCGCTAAAGCGTTTTTTGGATATGGACGGAGTATACAAACTCTCCCTTACTTCTTTAAATAATCCTCTAAGACTGCTTATTTTTAAAACAATTTTATCTTACGGTAAAAAAGTTTTGTATATTACGCCTAATGAGCAAGCTGCGCTTAAATTCCAAAAAGATATAGAGAATTTTTGCAATATTGATGCAAAGATTCTTCCCTCTCAAGATATAAATTTTTATGATGATGTAGAGAAAAATTATTATATTTATCAAGAGCAAATAAATGTGCTTTTAAACAGTTGCGACATTGTTGCAACGCCTGTTAAATCATTGTTCGAAAAATTCCCCACAAGAAATTTCTATATTGAAAATTCTATAAAGATAAAAGTTAATGATGACATCGACTATCAAAACCTTATAAAATCTTTGTTAAAGCTTGGCTACAAAAGAACCGTAAGCGTTGTCGATGTTGGCGAATTTTGTGTAAGGGGTGATATTTTAGATATTTACACGCTTGATAAAAATCCTTTAAGGATAGAATTTTTTGGGGACAGTGTCGAAGACATAAGATTTTTTGACCCAAAAACGCAGCGCAGTATAGAAAAAACAAAAGAAATCACAATTTATCCTCTCTACAAGTTTCTAATTGATGATAATATAATAAATAATTTTAAAAAATCTCTTTCAGATGTTGTTAAAGAAACAGATAATGAACTTGCAAAAGATATTTACAACCAAATTTGTGAAAAAATTAGTGAAAGCGGATATTTTGATGGCATAGAATATTATCAAAGCTATCTTTCAAATGCTTTATGCCCTGCGCTTGAGTATTTTAAAGATTACGTAATTGTGCTTGATGAGACATCGCAGATTTTTGCAAAATTTGAAAATCTCGATAAAGATTTTCGCGAACAGTACCAAAATGAAATTGCATCAAACTTAAAGTTGCCGCTTTGCAATTTAAACCATGTCAGGTTCGAAGAATTTGTTTCTATGGTTAAAAAGTTTAAAACAATAGGTTTTGATAATTTCTTAGACGATGATTACGATAAAATAATCGAGTTTCAAACTTCTTTGACGCCGATTTTTTCTTCAGATGCCGAAGAAATTACAAAATATATTTTATCTAACATTAAAAATGGTGCAAAAATAAGCGTTTGTACCAATTATCCTAAGAGAATAGAAGAAATTTTAAAAGAAAAAGAAATCTTTTTTGATGAGATTGAAATATCCCCGCCTTTAAGCTCAGGCGGAGGTATTATTGACTTTGATGATAATTTTGAAACGCCAAAGGGTAGATTTATATTTTTGTCCGACAAAGAACTTTTCAATAAACGTTCAAAAGATGTTACTGTCAGAAAATACTTTAAAAATAAGCAATCGCAAGATTATATTGACTCAATTAATGACATAAAAGAGGGTGAATATGTTGTGCACTCTATTCATGGGGTGGGAATTTATAAAGGGCTTACAAAACAGGAAATTGACGGCGCTAAAAAAGACTACCTTGAAATAGAATTTGCAAATACGGACAAACTTTTTATGCCTGCTGAACAAATTAATCTTCTTTACCGCTATCGCGGTTCCGGTGCACAAAAACCAAAACTTTCAAAAATGGGTGGCAGTGCTTGGGAGGCTACAAAATCAAAGGCAAAAGCAGAAGTTGAAATTATAGCACAAGATTTACTTGAGCTTTATGCAAAGCGGCAAATGTCTCAAGGTATATCTTTTGAACCTGATACAACCTGGCAGTTTGAAATGGAAGATGCTTTTGAATATACGGAAACTCCCGATCAGATGAAAGCAATAATTGATACAAAAGCTGATATGGAAACGCCACGGCCTATGGACAGACTTATTTGTGCTGATGTGGGTTTTGGTAAAACAGAAATTGCGATAAGAGCCATCTTTAAAGCTGTCATGTCAGGCAAGCAGGCAGCGCTTATAGCACCTACCACAATACTTGCTCTGCAGCATTTTCAAACAATTTACGAGCGCTTCAAACCTTTTAGTGTTCGTGTTGAATTGTTGTCCCGTTTTCGTTCTCAAAAAGAGCAAAAACAAGTTGTAAAAGAAATAAATGAAGGTACTGTTGATGTTGTAATAGGTACACACAGGCTTTTGGGTGATGATATTTCCTTTAAAAATTTGGGTCTTTTGGTAATAGATGAGGAACACAAATTTGGCGTAAGGCACAAGGAAAAACTTAAAAAATTCCGCGAAAATATAGACATACTTGCAATGTCAGCTACACCTATACCAAGAACATTAAATATGGCTTTATCAGGCATAAAAGATTTATCTGTTATAAATACTCCGCCAAAGAACCGCTTAAGTGTCAAAACTTACGTCGGCGAGTTTAATGAGGCATATTTAAAAAATGCTATTAATCATGAAATTCAGCGTGACGGACAAGTTTTTTATCTGTACAATCGCGTTGAAACAATTTATCAATTCAGAGATTATCTTGCAAATATAGTCCCAAATGTAAGAATAGCAGTTGCCCATGGTCAAATGAAAGAGGGTGAACTTGAGCGTATAATGTACGAATTTGCAAATAAAGAATACGATATTCTTTTGTGCACTACAATTATCGAATCAGGTCTTGATATTTCAAATGCGAACACTATTTTTATCCATGATGCAGACAAATTCGGACTTGCGCAGCTTTATCAGCTGCGAGGACGAGTAGGGCGTTCAGACAGACAGGCATATTGCTATTGTTTTTATAAAAAATCAAAAGAGTTAACACCCGATGCATATAAACGACTGAACGCCATAAAAGATTTTGAAAGTTTGGGCAGCGGCTATCACATAGCATTAAGGGATATTGAAATTCGCGGTGTGGGTAATATTTTAGGTTCAAAACAGCATGGCCATATGGTAAATGTGGGCTTTGACACATATTGTAATTTACTTGAAGAATGCGTTAACGAACTAAAAGCCAATAAATCAAAAGATCCTTATGCTAAAGAAAAAATTAAAAAACCCCAAAATGCTGTTATAGACATAAATGTTACAGCATACATACCTGATGAATGGGTAGGCAGTTACGAACAAAAAATGATTGAATATAAACGCCTGAGCGATGTCAAAAACGCAGCAGAATTGGATAATGTTGTTCTGGGTTTTAAAGACAGGTTTTCAAAACTTCCGCAAAGTGTAGAAAATCTTATAAAACTAATAAGATTAAGACTTATTGCAGAACAAAATAATGTTACAATGATACGCGAAACCCCTGACAGCATTAGAATTTATACTCCATATAATGAAAGGGAATGGATGTATTTAAAACGCAAAATTGATTTTTCCTTAACAAAATATTTTAAATTTACAAACCCGCCAAAGTCTTGCACCAACGCGCAGGGAATTTTGCTTATGAATAAAAACAATCTTAATTTTGATGAAGTATTTAACATATTAACCGATTTGTTTTATTATATATCTAAAGTAATATCTGAATTTAAAATTCAAAATTAATAAGGAGTAAAATTTATGAAGTTTACAAAAGTATGTTTAAGCGCATTATGTTCGCTTATGTTGTTTGCAGGTTGTACTTCAAATAACAAGGCTATTATTACGGTAAACGGTGAAGCTATTACAAGGGGCGAATATAATGAAATGATTAACCTTGTTAAAAATAACCCCCAATTTAAAAATGCACCGGAAGAACAAAAAGCCGATAACAGCCCTATCATGCTTATGACAAAAGAAAGAATTGTGCAGGATTTAATTGTAAAAAAACTTTTGGATCAAGAATATAAAAAACGTAATATCACTGCAAATGATGCTGAAATCGAAGCAAAAAAACAAGATATTATTAAACAACTGGGTTCTGAAGAAAAATTCAATGAAATCCTAAAACAAAATAATGTTTCACAAAAAAGAATTAAAGAAGATTTGGCAAACGAAGTAAAAGTAAATAAACTTATTGAAGCAACTGCTGATGTAAAAGTCAGCGATAAAGATGTAAAAGACTTTTATAATGCCAATAAAGAACGTTTTAATTACCCTGAAAGAGTTAAGGCATCTCACATCTTAATTGAAGCAAATCCTGAGCTGATTAAAAAATCAATAATCGACGCTGACAAAGACGGCAAACTAAGCGCTGCAGATATTGATAAAAAAGTTAAAGAAGCAATGGATAAGAAAATGGCTTTGGCAAAAGATGTAAGAGCACAAGCTGTGGCTAATCCTAAAAACTTTGCGGCTTTAGCACAAAAATATTCTGATGATAAAGGTACTGCTCAAAAAGGCGGAGATTTAGGTTTCTTCCCTCGCGAAGCTATGGTTAAAGAGTTCTCTGATGTTGCCTTTACAATTAAGCCCGATACTGTTTCAGATATTGTTGTTACAAGATTCGGTAACCATATAATCCTTGTAACAGACAGAGCCGCAGCTGGTCTTGCGCCTTTTGAACAAGTTCAAGGTGAAATTAGGGCATATCTTGAGCAAAACAAGAAAATTATGGCTTTGCAAAAATTGTTTGACGGTCTAAAATCAAATGCAAAAATTGAATTTAATGACCCTTCTTTCAATCCCGATAACATACAAAAACAACTGAGGGGTGAAAATACTCAAACAAGTCCTAATGCACAAAATATGACACCTGCAAAGTAAAATAATAAACAAAAAATTATACAGCCGTCGACAACAAAAGTTATTGACGGCTGTTTTATATTTAAGGAGAAAAATGGGAAAAGTAATTGAAAAAGATAAACTGGAAGAACTCTTAAAGGTTTTAAGGTCGCAGAAAAAAGTAATTGTTGCTACAAACGGCTGCTTTGATATACTCCATGCCGGGCATGTCAGATATTTAAAAAAGAGTAAAGCATTCGGTGATGTGCTAATTGTAGGCTTGAATTCAGACAAATCAGTGCGTTCACTCAAGGGCGAAGGGCGTCCTATTAACAATGAAAATGACAGGGCAGAAGTGCTTTGTGCCCTAGAGAGTGTTGATTATGTTGTTATGTTTGATGAAGATTCGCCAAAAGATTTGCTTGAAATAATAAAACCCAATATTTATACAAAAGGTGCCGATTATACCCTAAAAACATTGCCGGAAGCAGATGTTATACTTAAAAACAATGGCTGGGTAGAATTTATTGAATTAGTTGAAGGCAGGTCTACAACAAAAATAATCGACAAAATTAAATAATTGTACTAAAATAGACATATTCTAATAGCATTTGAGGAGCAAAAAGGTGAGTAAAAAAAGTTTTACACAAAAAGAAATTTCTGAGATTTTAGGCGGTATTTTAACGGTTGTAAAAGACAGTACAATAGATAAAGTTGCGCCACCATTGCTTGCAGATGAAACAACTCTCGCACTTGCTTTGGGAGAGGATGAAATTGCTAACCTTGCTCAAACAAAGGCAAAAGCTGCACTTGTTCCTTTGGGCGTTAATCTTGATAATATTACAACAATAGAGGTTGAGCGTCCGCGACTTGCTATGATGAAACTTTTGAATTTATTTTATGAAGGGCCTGATACTCCCGTTGGAATTCATCCTTCAGCTGTTATTCACCCCGAAGCAAAATTAGGAAAAAATGTTTCAATAGGGCCCAATGTTGTAATTTCGCGTGGTGCAGAAATAGGTGACAATACTGCATTATTGCCAAATGTTTATATTGGTAAATTTGCTAAAGTCGGCTCAGATTGTTTATTTCACCCCGGTGTAAATGTGGGTGACAGAGTTCAAATCGGCAACAGATGCATTATTCATCATGGTGCAAGCCTTGGAGCTGACGGTTTCAGCTTTGTTACAGAAACTCCAGATAACATTGAAAGCGCAAGAAAAGAAGGTGAAATTAAAGGCGGCAAAGAAAATCAAAAAGTGTTTAAAATTCCTTCTTTAGGCTCAATTATTATTGGCAACGATGTTGAAATCGGCGCAAATGCTACTATAGACAGGGGTACTATTGAAAATACAACTATTGGCGACCAAACCAAAATCGACAACCTTGTTATGATAGGTCATAACTGCAAAATCGGTCGTGCTTGTATGATAGTTTCTCAAGTTGGTGTTGCAGGTTCTTGTGAAATCGGCGACAGAGTTGTTATAGCAGGTCAAGCAGGTCTTGCAGATCACATATCAATCGGTGATGACTGTATTATTCTTGCACAATCAGGTGTTACAAAATCACATCCTGCAAAAACCGTTCTTATGGGTGCACCTGCTGTTCCTAGAAAAGATTTCTTGAAACGCTTGAAATACTTGAGCGAAGCAGAAGTTATGGTTCAAAAATATAAAAAATATCAACATTTGTTAGAAGATTATGAGAAATTTTTAAATGAAGACGGTAAAATCTAAAATTAATGCAAAAGGCAGAGGTTTAATGACAAATCTTGAGGCAGAGCTTGAGATTTGTCCGAATACTTCAAATGAAAAGCAAGGTATACGCTTTTTTATAAATGATAAAATGATTGAGGCGAAAACATCAAATGTTGTTTCCTGTGAGCATTTTGTTGTTCTTGCCAATGTTCAGGATGGTGCGGATGCAAAAATTGCTCTTATCGAGCATTTTATGGCTGCTTGTGCTATTTGTGGCATAGACAATCTTGATGTTCATTTTAAGTCCCAAGGCTATGAAATTCCTATTATGGACGGAAGCGCAAAGGTTTGGGTGGACTTATTTAACGAAGCAGGCTATCAAGGTGAACAGGCTTTTGTTAAACCTGTTGAAAATCATTTTGTATTTTCTCATAATAATTCTGCTATTGTTCTTATGCCCAATCAGGCTAAAACCACAATAACGTACGCTGTTAACTATAACCATCCGGATTTAAAAAATCGTTGGGTAAATTTGAATTTGGATACCAATTTAAATGAAATAGTAGAAGCTCGTACTTTTGGTTATTTAAAGGACCTTGAAACCTTCCAAAAAATGGGTATTTCAAAGGGTGTGACCATCGAAAACACAGTTGGCATGACAGATGATGGTACTTATACAACTCAACTGAGGAGCGAATTTGAGCCTGCCAAGCATAAAATTTTGGATATTATTGGTGACTTGTATTTAACAGGTATTAACCCCTTAGGGCTAAATGCAAATATTATTGTAAAAGAAGCAGGACATGCCCTGCATATTCAATTTGCAAAAAATATTGAAAAATGTTTGTAATTTTATAAAGGAGATAAGATGGATACAACCACAGAAAAACCGCTTTCCATGGATGTTATGGAAATTATGGAGATGATTCCGCACAGATACCCCTTTTTGCTTGTAGACAGAATTACAGAATATGTACCGGGTAAGTATTCAAAGGGATACAAAAATTTAACGGCGAATGAAATGTTTTTTAACGGACATTTCCCCGGCAACCCTGTGATGCCCGGAGTATTGCAAATTGAAGCTATGGCGCAAACGGCAGCTCCTATTTTGCTCTCACTTGATCAATATAAAGGTAAGCTTGCACTTTTTGCAGCGGTTGATAAGGTTAGATTTAAAAACATTGTGCGTCCAGGTGACAGACTGGAAATGGAAACATATATGACAAAAATTAAGGGACCCATTGCAAAATGTGATGCCCGCGCATACGTTGACGGAAAACTTTGTGTAGAAGCCGAAATTACAATAGCATTAAAATAGAAAGTGTGAAAAAATGACAATTCATAAAAGTGCAGTTATTTGCGATAGTGCGCAAATTGCTCAAGATGTTGAAATAGGCCCTAACGTTGTAATAGGCGAAGGGGTTATAATTGAAGCAGGCGTTAAAATTGGCGCAGGTGCAAATATCGAATATGCAACAATAGGCGAAGGTACAAGAATTTCTCCTATGGCATCAATAGGCGGCGAGCCTCAGGATTTAGGTTATAAAGGCGAAAAAACCGGAGTTATTATAGGTAAAAATTGCTGGATAAGAGAATTTGCAACAATCAATCGTGCTTCAGGCGAGGGAAATGTTACAAAAGTCGGCAATAAATGTTTACTTATGGCATATTCTCATGTGGCTCACAACTGCGAGTTGGGTGATGAAGTAATTTTTGCAAATGCAGCCACAATAGGCGGACATGTTAAAGTGGGCTTTGGTGCATTTTTGGGCGGCCAGTGCGTTTTCCACCAAAATATAAGAATCGGCGAAATGGCTATTATTTCAGGAGCTTCTGCTGCAAGACTTGATATAATCCCTTATTGTAAGGCAGAAGGCATTCCTGCACTACCAATCGGCTTAAACGCGATAGGTTTAAGACGCAGAGGCGTAGATAGAGCATCACGTGATGCTATACATAAAGCTATAAGAATTTTAAGAAGTCCCGAGTATAATACCACACAGGCGCTTGAAATTATTGAAGATACGGTTGATAAAAATGAATATGTAAATAAACTCGTTGATTTTGTAAAAACATCAAAACGCGGCGTTACTTTGCGTTTTAAGGATGCTTATTACAAAAACATGGAGGAAGGCGATGAATAATAAAACAGTATTAGAAAAATACGCTAAAGTTTTGGTGGATTATTCTACAAAAGTCCAAAAAGGTGACTTGGTACTTATTAGGGCGGAAAGCTATTTGTGTCAGCCGCTTGTAAAAGAAATATACAAACGCGTGCTTGAATGTGGTGCCAATCCGATTGTAAGGTGCTCTATGGAAGGACTTGCTGAAGATTTCATAAAATATGCAAATGATGAGCAACTTGCTTTTGTTGACCCTATAACAAAGTTAGAGTACGAAAAAGTGGATAAGTACATCTCTATAGGCTCGCCTTTAAATGTTAAAAATATGGCAAAGGCTGATTCTAAAAAAATGGCAAAACGCTCTGCGGCTACGCGTGAACTTTCAACACTTATGCTAAATCGCGCAGCGCAAGGCAAGTTGAACTGGGTAATTGCAGATTATCCGACAAATGCTCTTGCGCAAGAGGCAAAAATGTCATTGGATGAATACACAGATTTTATAGTAAATTCTTGCTATTTAGATTTAGATAATCCTATTGAAAAATGGCAAGAAATAGGTCGCGAACAGGATAGGCTTGTAAACCTTATGAATGGTGGTAAAAAACTGCACATTATAGGCGAAAAAACCGATATTACATTTTCTGTCGAAGGCAGAAAATGGGTCAGCTGCTCAGGTTTAAATAATTTCCCGGACGGTGAAATTTTTACATCCCCTGTTGAAGACAGCGCACAAGGCGAAATTTACTTTGATTTTCCTGCAATTTATCGTGGAAATGAATCTCACAAAATTTGGCTCAAGCTTGAAAACGGTAAAGTGGTTGATGCAAAAGCCGAAAAAGGTGAAGATTTTCTTTTGTCCATGCTTGATATGGATGCAGGTAGCCGCTTTGTAGGCGAAATTGCGATAGGTACAAATGACAGAGTTAAAGATGTTACAGGAAACATTTTGTTTGATGAAAAAATCGGCGGCTCTATTCATATGGCACTTGGCGCAAGTTATCCTGAAACCGGCGGCAAGAATGAATCCGGTTTGCATTGGGATATAATTAAAAATATGAAAGAAAATTCAAAAATTTATCTTGACGATAAGTTGATATACGAAAACGGAAAATTTGTAATTTAGATTAAAATGAAACCCGACGAAACATTAAAACCTTATATCATAAGTTTGGAAGAAAATCTGAAAACTGTTGTTGAAAATAATCCAAACGAACTTAAGGAAGAAATCCTCGGGTTTCTTTTTGCAAAATCAAAGCGAATACGTCCCGTTTTTACTTATCTTTGCACTCTGTTACTTGACGAAAAAATAAATGATGATATTTTAAATCTTGCTTTATGTCTTGAACTTTTGCACAGTGCAACACTTGTGCATGACGATGTTATAGATGAAAGTTCATTAAGACGTGAGAAAGAAAGTTTTTATTCTAAAATCGGTTCAAAAAAATCAATAATAATTGGCGATTACCTACTCTCCCTTTGTCTTTTGGTATTGTCCAAGATTCAAAATACAAAAGTATTGGAAATATTTTCACAAAATATTTTAAAAACAATAAATGGAGAAATTAACCAATTTAATGCACGCTACAAAGTGCAAAATGAACAAGATTATCTAAATAAAACATCGGCAAAAACAGCCAACCTTTTTGTCTGTGCGGCTCAATCGGTGTGCGAAATTAAAGGGGTGTGTGATAAAACCAAGCAAGCATTAGAAAACTTTGCGTATAATTTTGGCACTTTGTTTCAGCTGAATAACGATATAAAAAATTTTTTAAATACTCAAGATGATATTAAAAACGGTGTTTTTACTCTGCCATACATTTATTTTAAGCAGGAAAATCCCTCTTGTGATATAATTAACATTAACGAAAGCCAAGTCGCGCTTTATGCGAAAAAAGCAGGTGAAAAGGCCAACGAAATAGCGACAATGGCAATCGACAATCTTGATTTTACAAAAAATAACTACGCTAAAAATGCTCTAATTGCATTATGTGCAGAGCTTTTGAGGATATAATGAAAAGAGAAGAATTTTATACAACTGCAAAAGATTTTATAAAAGAAACGGTAGAAACGCTTGTTTTTGTTATTGTTGCAGTTATCTTAATAAGGTTTTTTATAGGAGAACTCAGATGGATACCATCGGGTTCAATGCATCCGACTTTAGTAGAAAAAGACAGATTATTCGTTGAAAAAGTTTCCAAGGTGGTGCGCCCACTTAAAAGAGGTGATATTGTTGTATTTTATCCACCTGATGAAAGGCTTAAAAAAGACGTATTTTCTGTATTTTCAAGACTCACCGGAATTTTTTGTAAGGATATAGCATATATTAAAAGAATTATAGGGGTCGAGGGCGATAAATTTGAAATTAAGCAGGATAACAACGGCGATTGGTATGTTTATATAAACGACATTCCGCTTGATGAACCTTATATTTTATCTAAGTCAGATTGGACTCCATGCCGAGATGATATGTATTGCGGGCCTTTTGTTATTCCCGAAGGTCAATATTTTATGATGGGTGATAACCGCTCAAATTCGCAAGATAGCCGTTTTTGGGGATTTTTGCCAAAAGAGAGAGTTATAGGTCGTGCTTATTTTGTTTTTTGGCCGTTAAATCGTATCGAAATGCTTAATAAATATGCCAAATAATCTAACTAAAGTGTTTAGAGTAATATTTATACATAATTTGACATAGTAGTGCATTTTGTTGTCTAATTATATATGAAGACTTGTCTTTGGAAGTTTTGAATGCGTATTAAACAGTTAGAAATAGACAATTTTAAATCCTTTGCAAACCAAAATACCATACCGTTTTTGGATGGTTTTACTGTTGTTTCGGGTCCAAACGGTTCAGGAAAAAGCAATATTATTGATAGTATTTTGTTTGCACTTGGTCTATCAAGTGCAAAAGAACTTCGCTCAGAACAAGGCGCTGTCGATTTAATTTCAACTCATAATAAACGCAACGAAGCTTTTGTAAGAGTTACTTTTGCTTTGGATGAAGAAGATGAGCTTATTATAGCAAGGAAAATCAGAAAGACATCTCAAGGCGTGCAAAGTACGTATTATATGAACGATAAGCAATGTACGCTTACCCAAATACACTCTGAACTTGAAAAATATAACATTACTACAAACAGTTTAAATGTTATTATGCAAGGTCATGTTACAACTATTGCAAATTGCAGTTCGCGCGACAGGCGTTATTATATTGATGAAATAGCCGGTACTGCTGACTTTGACAGAAAAATTGACGCTGCTCAAAAAGAGCTTGAAACTGTTGAGGCTCGTGTTCAAAATTCTTTAATTGTTAAAAATGAAAAAGATGCAAGATTGGAAGAATTAAAAGAAGAACGCGAAATGGCGCTAAAGTACAAAGCTTTGCATGATGAAAAAGTCGAATTAGAAGGCAAGGTCAATGTTATAAAATACTTTGATACCAAGCGTTCACTTGATTTAGTACACCAAAATATCCTAACTTCAACAAAAGAAATAAAAGTTCAAAACGTAAGATTAGATGAAACAAAGTCAAAAATCGAGGATAAAACCGCAAAATATAAAGAAATTTGCGAAATGGTGCGCGCACAAGGTGAAGATAAACAGCTTGAAGTTAAAAAGCTTTTGGAAGAAAAGAAGGGCGAAATAAGCCGTAAAGAAACATCGATAGCGCACAGTGACAAACTTATCTTAGATAACAAAAAAACTGCAGAAAATTCAAAAAATGGTATAGAAAATCTTAGTGCTAAAAAGGCAGAAATAATTAAAGCTATAGAAGAAAAAGAACAACTTATTAAAACTCGTGAAGATGAGCTAGAAAAGAAAAAAACCGAGCTTTCTCAAATTCTGCTTGAAATGTCAGGGTTGAATAAAACCGCTGATGAGCACATTGAACGCAGAAATTTTCTCAGAAAAGAGCTTGATACTCTAAAAGATAAAGAAACAGAACTTATTAAAGAGAAACTTCCGCTTGAAAATGAACTTTCTAATCTTCAAAAAGAACTTGGTGAAATAAATAAGAAAATTGAAGAACTCGAAGAAGGGCAAAAAACTTTTGACGACAAACGTGATAAGCTTGAATTGCAAATACAAACACTGCAAAAAGAGCTTGATGAGTGCAAAAGTGTTCAAAAAATTACATTTGAAGATTTAGATAAAACAAGAACTCAGCTTCAGGATTTAGAACATAATATTCAACTTTCACACAGAAAAATAGTATCTCTTGAAGCTAGCAAACAAGCATATAAAAGCGCTGCGTTGGGTGCAGGAACCGAAACTATTATGAATGCTCATCTTGAAGGTGTACACGCCCCGCTAATGCAGTTGGCAGATGTAGAAGGCGAATATACAGATGCGCTGGATGTTGCTATGGGTGCTCGTTCAAGGTTTTTCGTTTTGGATGATGAAGAGGTTGCAGCGAGAGCAATTTAAATATTAAAATCGTATGGTTGCGGCAGGTTAACTTTTTTATCGCTAAAAAAAATAAAAAAAGCTCCCTCGAGACTTTCTTTGCCTAAAAATGAAGGTGTTATTGATTTTGCAATAAATCTTATCGATTTTGACGATAAATATATTGACGCATTTTACTTTGCGCTGGGTGAAACCATTGTTGTTGAAAACCTTGAGTGCGCAAAAAAACTTATGAGCAAGTATCGTGTTGTAACTCTTGAAGGCGATATTTTTGAAAAAACAGGCGCTATAACAGGTGGCGCAAGAAGACGTGCAACCTCGGTTTTTGGCAAAGCAGAAGATAAGGAGCTGGAAACATTTAAAAAACGTTTAAAAGCCTTTGAAATTGAATATAAAGAACTTGAACAAAAAAGAAATACCTTGGAAAAACGCTTAGAGCAAGTAAGAGCAGACTATTCAAATGCGCTAAATGTCTACAATAGTGCAAAATACGAGCTTCAAAATCTTATAAAAGTTAACTCTGGCGCAAAAGAGGTAATTGAAAAAGGTTTTGCAAGAATAAATGAAATTACCCCAAAAATTAAAGATAATGAGAAAAAACTGGATTCTATGGAAGCGCGCCATGTTGAATTGCTTGATAAAATATCCCAAGTTCAAGGTGAAATCGGCGAAGTTGAAAAATTAATTGATGAGGGCGAGTTAAAGGAATTAAAAGAAAAAACGCAAGGTGTAGAGAACGAAATTAAAAATATCGAACGTGAAATTTTAAATATTCAAAATGACATTGAAAAAGAGAAAAACAATATCAAATTCCACGATATGAGTATTAAACAAAGACAAGACGACATTGTTCGTGTGGGTGAAGAAAATAAAAAACTTGAAGAAGACAAGAAAAAATACGCACAAGAAATTGATGAACTAAAAATTGTACTAAAAGAATACGAAGAAAAAATTGTAGAACTCGGCAAAAATCTTGTCCAGAATAAAAAACAGCGTGATGACGCGCAGAATGAACTTTTGGAACTTGAAAAGACAAAAAATAATATAGAAGTTGAACTCGAGAGAATAAACGAGCAAATTGAAAGTTCAAAAGCGCGCAGACGTGAACTTGAGCCTATTTTGGAACAAACCGCAAAAGAACTTGAAGACGCGGGAATTAACCCTAAAGAAATAGAACCGACCGAGATTTCTCTTGATGAAATTAATTCAAAAATTCAAAAACTGCAAAAGAAAATTGAAGCCTTGGGACTTGTAAATATGCGTGCAATTAACGATTATGATACAGTTTCAAGCGCTCTAAACGAGCTTACTCAAAGAATAGAAACTCTCGAAAAAGAACGTATTGAAATTTTAGAGCGCATGAAAGGTTATGAGGTAAATAAAAAAGAAGAATTTTTAAAAACCTTTAATGCTGTTAATCAGAATTTTAAAGATATTTTCCCGATGCTTTCGGAGGGTGAAGGTGAACTTGTTTTGGAAAATCCAAACGATCCTTTTGCAGGCGGACTTGTTTTTAGGGCAAGCATTAGAGATAAGAAAAACCAAAAACTCGCTGCTATGTCTGGTGGAGAGAAGACTTTAACAGCGCTAGCATTTGTATTTGCGGTCCAAAGACACTTGCCGGCTCCATTTTATGCGTTTGATGAGGTCGATATGCACCTTGACGGCCCAAATGTTGAAAAATTGGCAAAAATGATTAATATGCAAGCAAAACAAACTCAATTTGTAGTTGTAAGCTTGAGAAAACCAATGATAGATTCTGCCGACAGAATGATTGGTGTTACGCAACGCGGAAAGGGTGTGACAAAAATCTCTGGTGTCGGTTTAAAAGAGGAAGTAGTGCAATAGGTAGGAATAGCGTAGTATGAACAACGGCGTAGAGAATTTTTACGGAACAAAAAACGAAGTCTTGGAAAATATCGCAGGGCTTGATTCCACTGTTGATTTCGGGTCAAATATTGAATTTATTTCAAAAAACGGTATTCAAAAAGATTCAAATGTTGATGCTATTGAAATCCTTGTTGATTTAGCGCGAAGCGGTAAAATTGATCCTTGGAATATAGATATTGTTGACTTATACGACAAGTATATGCAACGTCTGAGCGAATTAAATATAAAAGATTTAAAATCAATCGGCAGAGCTCTTTTGTTTACTTCAATTTTATTAAGATTAAAATCAAATATTATTGAAGGAATTACGCTTGATGACCTTGAAACACCTGAGGATGAATTTTTTGACGACGGTTTTGAGGCAAATTATGAAGTAGAACAACTGCAGATGTCTTCTTCAAATGTCATTTCTTTTGATGAGGTGTTGCAAAGACGTACCAGCGTAAGATTAAACAGAAACAGAAACGTTACCTTAAAAGACTTAATTCGTCATTTAGAGTTTTATGAACAGTTAGAAAAAAAACAAAGTCTTAAAAATGCACTCGAAAGACAAAAAAGACGTGTTAGAGATTATTCTAAACTAAAAGCCAAGGATATTTTAAACCTTGCGCATGATGAATACATTGAAACTGTTGTTGAAAAAATGCGCCAAAATTTAGAACAAATATTTAAAAAAGAAGATAAAATAGAATTGCGCGAACTTACTCTTTTGGGTTTTGATAAAAGCAGTGCTTATATTGCGGTTTTATTTCTTATGGTAAAAGAAGAAGTCGACATCATCCAAAAGGATTTTTACGGAAAACTTTATGTAACAAAAGCGCAAAAACTTGCGGAGGAAGAAGTTGCAAGCTGAAGATATAAATGAAGTTAATAATTTAAAAGCAAAAGTTGAAGCGGTTTTGTTTGTAACTGCTCGTGCTATGCAACCGCTGGAAATTGCAGAGCTTTTAGGTGTTCGCGAAGATGAAGTTGAAAGTGCACTTTTAGATTTAATGTTTGATTATTCTTCCCGCGAAGGTGCTCTTGAGATTGATGATGAGGATGGTTATATAATACAAGTCAGAGCCGAGCATTTAGATATTGTTGAAAAACTTTGCCCTGTGGATTTAAAACCTGCAGTGTTAAAAACTCTAACGGTAATTGCACTAAAAGAGCCAATCAGGCAGTC
Source organism: Candidatus Gastranaerophilales bacterium (assembly GCA_944324895.1). Classification (GTDB taxonomy): domain Bacteria; phylum Cyanobacteriota; class Vampirovibrionia; order Gastranaerophilales; family Gastranaerophilaceae; genus Galligastranaerophilus. Next base: position 10,906 of record CALUYC010000030.1, on the reverse strand, counting down.
TGCACTTAAAGAGTTGCGCTCTAATGCATATGAGCATGTAGCCGAACTTGTTGAAAAAGGTCTTATTTCACGTACAAAAGACAGAAACGGCAGGTCTTATAATCTTAAAACGACCCCAAAATTTGCTGAATATTTTAAACTAAAAGGCGATGCAAAAACACTTGCCAAGATGCTGGACACAAATAAAGAGCTTAAAGAATTATAATTTTGCCTGTTGCATTTTGTTAACTTTTTTTAGTATAATTTTAATGTCTTAATTGACATTGATATTAAAATTTTAAGGAGAACAAAATGAAAGTTAAAATCGAAGAAGGCTGCATTGCTTGTGGCGCATGCGAATCATTCTGCCCTGATGTATTTAAAGTAGAAGATGTTGCAACAGTTAATGCTGCAAACGTTTCAGGTAACGAAGACTGCGTTAAAGAAGCAGCTGATGCTTGTCCTGTAAGCGTTATTTCAGTTGAAGAATAATAACTTAAATTTTTTAATTGTACCTCAAGAATGTTCTTGAGGTACAATTTTGTCTTTTAAACCTTCAACTGTTTTATCAAGAGTAGGAATTTCAAGTTCTTGATGTTTTATGTTGTGGCGTTTTTGATATTCTTTATTAATTACTTTACCGATTGTGTTTGCTATAAATGTTGTAATTGCACCGAAACCTATTGCTTTAATTCCTGTAAACATTTTCATTGTGGCAAAAGTTGTGGATAACATACCAAGTCCAAGCGGTAAGCCTGTAGTAAGGGCTGCTTCCACTCTTTGGTTTTTGTCTTCTGCTTGTGCTAAGTATATCCCAAGCATTCCTGTTGTGCCTATCATACCCAAAATATCATTTGGTGCACTACCGATTTTTATGTCACGAATTTTATCAAAAAGGTCATTACCTTCTGTTCTTATAGCGTTATTGAGTGATTTTTGAGCATTTGTTCTTGCTGTAATTAAGTTGTTATAAGTTTTTTCATCGATACCGTTTTTCAGTAATTCTATAATTTTATCATCCATTTCAAGAATCGCGTCACGAGTTTTTCTGAGTGCATCAATATAGTTTGCTTTTTGCGTTTTTACCATATCTTCTGCTATAAATTCGCCAAAGCCGCTTATATCTCGTTTTGTAAGAGCTTTTTTGATTAAATTTGTAAATGTGTCCCTTACTGTTATACAAATGCCTTTTTCACCGACATTGTCCATAATTTGTTCGATTTGTTTTGCTCTTTGCGGGATATTCTGTGGTGTAAAATGTTCTGAAATTAAGCTATTTCTTTTTTCTATTAATTCTTGTATTTCTCGACTCGGTTTAGAGGCTATAAGCTCGGATAGTTTTTTGTCAAATATACCGTAGGTTGTATTTGCATGTTTATATGCTGCTTGTGTCATGCTGATGCCTGTATCGGTATAAACTTTAGAAGTTTTTTGTGCAAAACCTCTTAAGAATGGAATTTTGTTTAAAAACGGCAAAAGATAACAGTCTTTAAAGTTTGCCGTATTGTTTAAAAAATTGCTGATTTTTAAGGCTCTGCCTTCTTTTGCGCTAAAATTTATGTGTTCCTTGAGTCTTGTGAAGTTAAGAATATTTTCTCTGTCTGCAACGTCAATATTCTTTTTTAGTATATCTTGAATTTTTTTATTTAATCCGCGCGCTTTTGTTAAAACCCCAAGAAGTGTAATTATAGCTGCGCCTGCAAGTGAAATTCCCGCAATAAGAGCTTTTTTTGAAGATTTCTTTTTTTTCTCGGTTTTTTCTTGTATATCGGTTGTCTTTTTTGAAATTTCGGCAACATCTGTTTTTTGACTTAAATCTGCATTAGGATAAGTCAAGTATTTTGAACTAATATTAGGGTAGCTATTAACGCTTTGTAGCGATTTTGTTTCTATCATAACCTTCAAAAGATATAACTATACATATTAATAAAAAACGCTGAAAGCTTAAAAATTGCCCTTTGTGTAACTTATTTTTTACGTTTCTTCTTTTTCTTTTTGTCGGCGAGTTTTTCTTCTAAATCCGATTTGGCGTTGTCAATAGAATACTTTGCTAGCGGTTTTTTTGTTCTTTTATCATAAAAAACAAGCCAGTGATGTTTTTTTCTGTCATTTACGCAGAAAGATAATTTGCCTACAACTCTATCTCCGGGGGAAATATTTTTAAACCAAAGAGATGTATCCCCAAAGGGCGATGGGAAAAATGTAGATTTTGTATCGTTTACAAGAGCTATATCAAAAGCTGAAAATGTATTTTGTGTGAAGTTGTCTATTCCCAAGGAAAGGGTAATTGTATTGTCTTCACCAAACGGGTCTTTTTCGTAAACTACACTGTTAATCCTTACGTTAAGACCGCTAAGTCTTAATTCTTCCTGACGAAACGCGTCTTTTGAAAAAACAGGCAGTGCAACATCTGACATAACTTTTATTTTTAATTCGTCCCCCGGTTGAATAAGAACACCGTCACCTTTGTGCAAAATTGCTGCTGTTAGACCTACAACACCGCCTATTGCCGCTCCTCCTGCAAGAGTGTATCCATGAGATGCTATTGCCGCTTCGATGCCAAGCAAATTAAGCGCTACAAAGCCCCCTACAACGCCACCTGCAAGGGTATAGCCCACATGTTCGCCTATTGCCTTTGCGGTTCCTTTTGCAAGATTCTCTTTTGTTGATATTGAGGCTTGTATTGGAATTTGTCTGCCATCAGGTGTTACAAGGTAGTCAAAATCCATTACTATATAACCGTCACGCCCCATATTTTTTGCTTCTTGTAAGTATTGTACTTTACCATGCGCTATTGAACCTTTTGGGATAATAATTCCCTTGTCACTTAAAACATCTTCTGATACTTCGGCAAAAAACTCATCCCCTTCTTGAGTATAACCTGAGCTTAAAACCTGAGATACTGTCATTTTAATAACATCTTTTTGCTCAAGCATTTCTACTTCGCCTGTGAAAAGTTTTTTATCGAGTTCTTTATTTGTTGTGTCGGTACGTTCGACATACCCTTCTATTGCAGCATGGCACAAGGGTGTAAACATAAACATTATTAAAAGTAATGACAGTAACTTTTTCAAAAACTCTCCCTAAATCCTTGTAATAATAATTATAATACAATTCATATCTTAGAACTACATAAAACTTAAAAAAATAGTTTAAATATATCAAATATGCTAGAATACCCATGAATTTAAGGAGGAATAAATGAGCGACAGCTGCATTTTTTGCAAAACAGCAAATGGTCAAATTCCAAGTGATTTTGTATATGAAACCAAAAGAGTTGTTGTGTTTAAGGATATTAACCCTCAAGCTCCAACGCATTTATTGGTTGTACCTAAAGAGCACATAGAAACACTAAATGATTTAAACGACAAAGATTTAACAGCAGAACTTTTTGAAGCATTAAAAGCTGCGGTTAAAAAACTTGGAATAAGTGAGTATCGTACCGTAATAAATACAGGAAAAGGCGCAGGGCAAGAAGTTTTTCACTTGCATATACATGTTATGGCAGGAAGGAGTTTTTCTTGGCCGGCAGGCTAAGTTAAGTTAACTTTTGTAAAATGATTTTATTTTTTTGCAATATAGAAAAATAAAATACCTTATATAAAATATAAGGAGGAAGTTTATGTTTAGTGAAAATTTCATGCGATATTTAATTGCATATCAAAGTGAAGATTTAAAACCTGCCGAACGAAAGGTAAAAGAGGAAAAAAGACCTCTTATGATTGATTTAACAGGTGTAAAATATGTTACAATTCCCGTCGAATATAGGGCAAAATAAAAAACTTATCAGGGAATTTTGTCGAGATATAAGGCAAAAACTTTATTTAAGCGGTGAGCTGGATAGAATTTCAAGTTTAATTGTTAAAAATATTTTAAAATCCGAAGTTTTTAAAACTTCAAAACACATTATGCTTTTTTACCCTATAAAAGATGAAATTAATCTTTTGGAATTATTACAATACAATGATAAAACTTTCTATTTCCCAAAGTGCGATGGTAAAAATCTTTTTGTATGTCCAAATTCTGCCGAATATAAAAAAAATAAATACTCAATCCCAGAGCCAATTTCACCTTCTATTAAAGATTTAAGCATTTTAGATATTGTCTTTACTCCCGCACTATGCGCAGATGAGAATTTATACAGAATTGGTTATGGTGGCGGATATTACGACAGATTTTTTAACGATAAAAATATAAAAGCAAAAAAGATTATCCCGATTAGCGAAAAATTAATTTGCACTAAATTGCCCCATCAGGATTGCGATATTCAATGTGACGATATTGTATGCGAATGCGGTTTTAAATATTTGAGCTGATTTATTTAGCCCTAATTAATACCTCAAGACTAATTGTCTAATATATTTATTTACCTTATTTTGTAAGTACTTATAAAATAAGGGGGAAATTATGTCCAGGGAAATTGAAGGTACAAGAACGGAAGAAAACCTTATGAAGGCTTTTGCGGGTGAGTCTATGGCCAGAAACAGGTATTCCTACTATTCAAAAGTTGCAAAAGACGAGGGTTATGAGCAAATTGCCGCAATATTTTTGGAAACAGCAAATAACGAAAAAGCTCATGCTAAAAGATTTTTTCAATTTTTAGGCAGAGATAATATTCCGCTTGAAATATCCGATATGCTCTATCCTACAGGTTTAAGTGATACCGTTACAAATCTTGAATATGCAATAAACGGCGAACATGAAGAACATACGATTTTATACCCTGAATTTGCAAGAGTTGCGCGAGAAGAAGGTTTTAACTCTATCGGCGCTTGTTTTGAAGCTGTTTCACATGTGGAAGAAGCCCATGAAAAAAGGTATAAAATATTAAAAGAAAATCTTGAAAATAATTCAGTTTTTAGAAAAAATACGGAAATTATTTGGAAATGCAGAAAATGTGGTTATCCTTTCTTGGGAAGTGATGCACCATATGCATGTCCTGCTTGTTTACACCCGAGAGCTTATTTTGAAGTTTATGGTGAAAATTATTAAACATTCTAAAAGCACTTTAGTTTGGCTTATCTAAAGTGCTTTATTTTGTTTTTTGTTTGTAATACCATTTACATTATGAAAGTATATTTAGGAATAGATGTAGGCTCGGTAACAACAAAGCTTGCAGTAATTGATGAAAACGGAAAATACATAGATTCTTACATGTTAAGAACATCGGGCCAGCCTGTAAAAGCAGTTCAGGGTGGATTAAGCGAATTATTAAAAAAATCGCTTTGCGATTACGAGGTTTGCTCGGTTGGTACAACAGGCAGTGGCAGAAATTTAGCCGGTGCGCTCGTTGGTGCAGATGTTATTAAAAATGAAATAACAGCTCATGCGGTTGCAGCTTCAGTTATTGTCCCCGGTGTCCAAACAATTCTTGAAATAGGCGGACAAGATAGCAAAATAATTATCTTAAGAGACGGTATTGTAACGGATTTTGCTATGAATACCGTTTGTGCAGCAGGAACAGGCAGTTTTCTTGACCAACAGGCAGGAAGACTGAACGTCAAAATTGAAGATTTTGGTACAATAGCGCTTCAATCAACATCGCCTGCTAGAATTGCCGGTCGCTGCGGAGTTTTCGCGGAATCTGACTTAATTCACAAACAGCAGCTTGGTTATCCTGTTGAAGATTTGTTGTACGGTTTGTGTCAGGCTTTAGTTAGGAATTATCTGTCTAACTTGGCACTTGGAAAAGAATTGCTGCCGATTGTTACATTCCAAGGCGGTGTGGCAACAAATAAAGGTATGGTTAAGGCTTTTGAAGAGGCTCTAGGTTGCGAGATTGTTGTTCCGCCAAATCATCAGACTATGGGTGCAATAGGTGCTGCCCTACTTGCCCTGGAACATCATCAATTTACAAACGAACAAACAAAGTTCAAGGGTTGGCAAACAAAAGATATGCATTTTAATTCTGTTACTTGCACTTGTGATGGTTGTTCGAATAATTGCGAAGTAATCTCAATAGTTGAAGGCGATATTGAACCGCTAAAACCCGGTGAGGCTCACAAAATTACTGACGTAAAAGGTAATCTTATTGCTCGATGGGGTGGTACTTGCGGCAGATGGGATATAAACTAAAATTAATAATAAAAAAGCCGCCACTTGGGCGGCTTTAATTTAGTTTAAACACTTGCTTTGCTTTTTGCTTTTTCAACACATTCAATAAGTGTTTTTGCAACTGTTTTTTGTTCTTCCTCGGTAATTTCTGCAAACATTGGAAGGGATAGAACAAGTTTTGTATTTTTCTCGGTATTAGGCAATAAGCCTTCTTTTAAACCAAGATAAGAATGTACTTTTTGCAAGTGTAATGGCACAGGATAGTAAATCATAGCGCCGATACCTTTTTCTTGAAGAAGTTTGTGTACTTCATCTCTGTTTGGAATTTTAACTGTATATTGGTGATAAACACAGTATGTATCATCAAGCTCTTTAGGTGTTTCAATATCTTTAGTATCTTTAAATAGCTCATTGTAAAGCGCGGCATGTTCACGTCTTTTTGTGTTCCATTCGTTAATATATTTCAATTTAACTCTTAAAATTGCTGCTTGAACTTCATCTAATCTTGAATTAACGCCAATTTCATCATGGTAATAACGAACTGCGCCACCATGGTTTCTAAGTGCAATAATACGGTTTTTAAGATATTCGCTGTTTGTTGAAACAAGTCCGCCATCACCCATAGTACCAAGGTTTTTAGTGGGATAGAAACTAAAGCAGCCAATATCACCGAAAGTACCTACCTTTTTACCTTTGTATTCAGCACCGATTGCCTGGCATGCATCTTCTATTACAAACAAATCATGCCTTTTTGCAATATCCATAATTACATCCATATTGCAAGGCTGTCCATACAAGTGTACAGGTAAAATTGCTTTTGTTTTTGGTGTGATTTTAGATTCTATTTCATTAACATCAATGTTAAATGTATCAGGATCAATATCAACAAAAACAGGCTTAGCTCCCACTATGCCTATTGCTTCTGTTGTTGCAACAAAAGTAAATGCTACAGTTATAACTTCATCGCCTGCGCCTATATCAAGAGCTCTAAGTGCAAGGTGCAGGGCATCAGTACCACTGTTTAGGGCTACAGCATGATTACAGCCTAAAAACTTTGCAATTTCTTCTTCAAAGGCTTTGTTATTTTTGCCCAAAATGTATGAGCCGCTTCTTAGAACCTCTATAACTTCTTTTTCAACTTCACTGCCAACAGTTGCATACTGTCTTTTTGAATCAATAATAGGTATCATATTTTTCTCTCCCGATACTAACTTAATATAATATTAGCACAAAATTTATGCCCCTTAACATAATCTTTACTTGCAAAAAAGCACACTTGAATACCCTTAAAGTATATCAAATGCGCTTTGATGTGTGCTTTATGGAGAGAAATTTGGGATAATTTCTTTTACTATATTAAGCTTAAAGCTAATGATGGCAGCTGGTTAGCCTGTGTTAACATAGAACCTGAAACTTGTTCAAGTATTTGTTGTTTTATCATTTCAGAGCTTGCCTCTGCTACATCAGTGTCTGTAATTCTTGATTTAGCTGTTGTCATGTTTTCAACAGTGATTGTCAAGTTATCATAAGTAGATGTCATTCTATTTAAATAACCGCCTAAAAGACCTCTAGCTTCTGTTACCTGTGTTACCGCTTCTTGAACTGTGTCCATATACAGTCTGAAGTTATCACCTGTAGGGTCAAAATCTACACTATCAGGGTCAAGTTCCGGTGGTAACATAATACCATCTACGGTTCCGGAGTCTGTTGTTGTACCGATACCAAGTGTCGATAAGTGACAGTCCGTAAATGCACCTGAAATATCGAGGGTATTTAGCGGGTTGTCGACATTTTGAGTATCTGAGTACGGACCGATTTGTACGATAAATCTTTTGTCGGGGTCATTCGGGTCAAATGTTCCGTCCAACATTGTTCTTCCGTTGAATTGGGTTGACTGTGCGATGACATTAATATCTTCCAGTCTTTGTTTAACTTCTACAAGGATTGCTTTTCTTGATTCTGTGCTGTTTGTGTCGTTTGCACCTTGAATTAGAAGTTCGTTAATCCTTTGCAGGTGGTCGCCGATTGTAATCATACCGCCTTCTGCGACTGCCGCAAAGTTTTGTGCATCTTGCACGTTGTCCATTGCTCTGTTTGAGCCATTGATTTGTACTCTCATGTTTTCTGAGATCACTAGCCCTGCTGCATCATCACCGGCGTTGTTAATTTTTTTACCGGTTGTTAATTGTTGCATTGCCTTTTCTAAAGCACTAAGTGATTTGTTAAGGCTGTTTTGGGCAATTAGTGATGGTACGTTTGTGTTTACTGAAATTGCCATTTTTCTCTCCTAAGTTTTTCCACACAAATGTCTTCGAACAAATTTTCTCATACTTTAGTTTGTGTTTCTTATACTAAAGTTGCATATATTATCTAAAACGATTGTGTAGCAAGTGTTTTGGGTTCTTTAATTAATTATTTAAATATCCTCCATATGATGTAGAAAAATGACTTTTTGTGTTAAAATAAGCTTGCTATGCCTCATTTTTTTATAAATTCAAATAACATTTTAAACAATTTTGTAATAATTAATGACAAAGAGACCTTAAAACACTTGTCAGACTCTCTTAGGCTAAAGTGTGGCGAGGATTTAAAGTTAATCGACGAGAATGAAATCCAATACGAGACAAATGTTGTCGAGGTTTCAAAACGAATAATTAAAGCAAGAGTCATAAAAACCTATCCTTCTGAGCGTAAATTACCTTATGATATACATCTTATTCAAAGTGTTTTAAAGCCCGATGCGCAGGCTCTTGCAATTTCAAATGCAACTCAGTGTGGCGTAAATTGTATTATACCTGTAATTAGTGATAATTGTGCCGTATCCAAAAAAATGCTGGTAGAGAAAGCACAAAAATGGCAAAAAATTTCAAACGAAGCCGTAAAACAGTGCGAAAGAGCAAATTTTGCAGCTATCAACGACGTTTGTGACCTTTCAATTTTAGACAATTATAAGAAAAGCAATATTCTTATATACGCAGAAAAATATGCAAATATTGCATTGGAAGATGCCATAAACAAAATTGATAAAAATTCACCTATTGTTGTTGTTATAGGGCCTGAGGGTGGTTTCAGCGAGAGGGAATTTCAATATTTTAAAGAAAAAAAATATAATTTAATAAGCTTGGGTAAGTTGATATTTAAAGCCCCAAACGCTGTTGTTGCCGGTATTTCCAATATTGTTACGAGGCTTAAATGATTAGCGTTTTAGAAGTTGAAAACAAAATAAAAGCAAATTCTGTTATAAACAGCATAAAATATGTTCTTCAAAACTATGATTGTTGGCTTGTTGGTGGTTGTGTCAGGGATTATTTTTTCTCTCAATCAAGCACTGACGTTGACATTGTCTGTATAGGTTCGTCCTATAAATTGGCAAAAGAAATATCACAAAAAACAGGCGGAACACTCGTTGAGCTGGACTCGGAAAATGAAATTTACAGAGTTGTTTTAGAGGACAAGATTAATTGTTTTGATGTTTCAAGAGCTCTTGAAGATGATATATTTAAAGATGCTAAAAGGCGCGATTTTACTTTAAATTCAATATTTTACAATTTTAAAACAGAAAAAATATTTGATCCATGTAATGGTGTTTGCGATCTTTATAAAAACACATTGAAAACTTTTGATATAAAAAATTTTGACGATGATCCTCTTAGAATGCTAAGAGTCTTTAGGTTTATTGCCCAGTACAATTTTTCTCTTGATGATGAAATTGTGCAATATATTAAAACAAACGGGTCTAATATAAAAAAATGCGCACCCGAGAGGATTAATCAGGAGCTTATAAAGCTTTTCGGTGCTAAATATGCCTCAGATGCAATTTTATTTGCTGATGAATGCACTTTGTTAGCTGAAATTTTTCCTTTTGTGAACGAGATTAAAAAAATCCCGCCAAATACGCACCATCATTTGGATTTATTTCACCATTGTGTTGAAACTATGGCTACGGTGCGCAAGGATAATCCTATGCTTAAATTGGCTGCTTTTTGTCATGACATAGGAAAGCCAAAAACTCACACTATAGAACCATCGGGCAGGCACCGTTTTATCGGGCATGATAAAGTTGGCGCAGAACTTATAAAACCAGTTCTTTTAGATCTTAAATTTTCAAAAAAACAAATAGAATATGTAAGCCTTATGATAGAAAACCATATATACCCTTCTGCGCTTATGAGCTCAGATGATGTACAAGACAAAGCGATGATAAGATTTGTAAGAAAACTTAATCCTTATGTCGAGGATATTATAGAGCTTGCACGTGCTGATAGGTTGTGTGCAAGGGGGCCAATGGTAACTGATGAGATGGTGGAAAATAACCTTAAAAACCTTGAAAGGCTTTACGAATTTTATTTAAAGATTAAACCAAGGCTTGAAACATTGCCAAAGTTGCTTGACGGCAGGGAAATTATGCAAATTTTAAATATAACCCCTTCTTCCATTTTGGGTGGTGTTATAAACGCTCTTGAAGAAGAGCAAATTGGAGGAAGGGTAAAAACCAAAGATGAGGCAGAGAAGTTTGTTAGAGAGTGGTTTGCAACATATTGTAAAGATATGTAACAAAAATAATTAAAACTGAAATTCAATAAAGTTTATATACTTTATATATATGTAAGTGATAAATAAATTAAAAGATAATAAGCAACCCTATACTTCATAAAACACACACTAACTTCCTAACCTTCCCTTCCTATAAAAAGCATTACTCCCTGAACGGGAGTTTTTTTTATTTATTTTTTTTGGGGCTTGACCTTGGACTTTGTTCAGGGTAGATTATTTTATAGGCGAGTGGTGCTATCCGAGTAGAACGAGGATATGAGGAATCTCAAAAGTACCAATTTCGCTTAAAGATTGAAAATTGAATTTGTTTTGTTTTGGG
>CALUYC010000029.1 GCA_944324895.1 Candidatus Gastranaerophilales bacterium | reverse complement strand
TTTTTTTTTTTTTTTTTTTTAGTTTTCTATAGTTATCGCAAGCATCAAAAAAACCTCTTAACATTAAAAGAGCACCGACACTTATACCTACAAGAAAGGCAAATAAAGAGTAAATAAATAAATCTATATTGTAGTGGTAATCTCCAACATTAATAGGTATTACAGGGTTATTATATCCAAAAACATAAACAAAGCCGGCTGTTAGTATAAAAGCTAAAAATAAACCTATATTTTTCATTTTTGTTCCCTCATTATTTTTAAAACCTTAACTAAATCACTATCCCAATCTTTTGGTTCAAGTTCAAAAGTCATTATCTCATTATTTATAGGATGTGTAAAGCTAAGATAGTATGACTGCAAAACCTGTTCATTTGTTTTTATTCCTCTGTATTTTTCAATAGTATATCCTTTTGCGCCATACAAATTATCCCCAAATACAGGATGGTTAATTGATGACAAATGAGCTCTAATTTGGTGCGTTCTACCCGTTTTAAGCTCTAATTCTAATAAGGCAGCACCTTGAAATTTTTCCAAAACTTTATAATAAGTAATTGCTTCTTTTGCACCTTCACCTTGCGAAACCTGCATTTTAACCGTATTTGACATATAGTGTTTAAGAGGCTTATTAATAACGCCCTCTGTAGTTTCAAACTCACCAAGCGCTATAGCCAAATATTTTCTTATCGCAGTTTTACTTCTTATTTGCTCCTGTAAAGACTTAGCAGCATCATCTGTCTTTGCAACAAGCATAAGTCCTGCGGTATTTTTATCTAATCTGTGGACAATTCCGCGCCTGTACGGTTCAAGAGCATTTGAAAGGTTATCTCCACAGTGGTATAAAAGAGCATTAACAAGAGTATTTTTACGCTCGTAAGCAGTTGGATGCGTAAGCATATTTTTAGGTTTGTTTACTACTATTAAATAATCATCTTCAAATTTTATATCAAGTTTTATGTCCTGCGCCTCAACAATAAATTCCTTTTGCTCAAAAATTTTAGCGTCGTATTCAACAAGCTCATCCCCTTTAATTTTATATGAAGGTTTTTTGAGCAAACCGTCTACTAAAATATGTCCATTAGCAAGTGCTTGCGAAATAATTTTTCTGCTTATATTTAAATAAGCCGACAAAAAAACATCTAATCTTTGATTTTTATTTTCGATATTAAGATTTATTTTTTCCATTTTTAGCACAAAGTAAAATTATATCTTCATATAAAATCATAAGAATAAAAATAAAAACAGAAGCGCAAATCATAACATCAAAGACATTAAAAACAGCAAAATTAACAAAATTCAGCTTAATATAATCTATAACATAGCCAAAAGTTATTCTCTCGTATAAATTTCCCAAAATGCCCGCACTAAACAATATTAGTGCTAAAATACGAAACTTATCATCAAAAATAACTTTTTTATAGACGTATAAGATAAGCGCACCCAAAACAAATATTGCAAAAACAGCAAGCAAATACGGATGCCCTTCAAACAAAGAAAATGCACCGCCCGTATTTTTAGCATAAACAAAAGATAAAATTATGCTTCCTTGAGTACTAAATTGCGCAAAAGTATCCGTACATAACTCTCTAATGGTTACACCAAGTTGCCACAGCATAAAAGTTGCAATTATGTAAAAAATAAACGCGCGTTTATCCTTTATTTTTAGAATCTTCTTTTTTATCGTTCTTTTCCTTTCTTACAGGGTTTAATTCTGTATATAAATTAACCCTTTGCATTAAAAATGCCAATCCTGTCATTTTTAATTGAATAACACTGAAATCTTTTGCTATATCTCTTTTTATAATACCAACAGACGCCATTGCATATTCATTATATCCGCTCTTGTTTGAACGCACAATGCGTTCTAAAATACCATCTTTAGGTAAAGCTCTAAATACATCTTCAGGTTCTGCACTTGGGTATAAAATAGCCTCTTTGCCCAATGAAGCAATAACTTTTATATCTTTTTCGACAGGCATTTTAAGCGTCAGTGTATATTCTTTGTCTTTCGGTATGGTTATTGGTGCCAAAAACTCCATAGGATATTCTTTTGCGCTTCCGTATTTAACCGATGTAACTTCAGATATTACATTGTCGCCTATTATTTTCCATTGATTATTAATTTTTTGCATATAAATTGAATAATTGCATTCACCTTCAAGCAATCCTGAATTTAAATCCGAATCGGTAATTTTTTTTACTTTTTCTCGCATACTTTTGCTTTGCAGTGTTGCTGTTGTCTTATCTATAAGATTTACAACAGCCTTATCACCATAAAGATTTATGCTTTGAACATTACTTTTGTAAGTAATATCCTCGTAGGCTTCAAATGTTTCGTTCAACATCTTTTTAAAGGTATTATAATCAAAACCGTCAAAACTCCTGTAACTTTCATCATACAAAGTTATTGTCTTATCTGCATCATGGGCGTTTGAATATTTAGTAAGCAGTTTTAAAACATTTTTAATTTCTCTTATATCACTTTGTCTTGTTTCAAACTCGTCAATTTCATCAGCTTTTTTTGAGAACAGTGCTTTTATTGGATTTTGGTTTTGACTGCTTTCTTTTTTGAAAAGCGAAAATGCCCACGCGTCAGAACTTAACATGGTTAAAACAATTAAAGCCGTAAGTATTTTTTTCATCTTTTTTCCTCTATCTTAAGGGATTGTATTAATTATCTCATAAAAATCATATAATATTTGCTTGCACCATAATATAGTATAACCTGCCAATAATCAGTACCGAGTTCATTCACATCAATGTAAGATTTAGGAGGAGGTGTTCTCTGTGTTTGTTTTGAAAAAAGCCTGCCCATAGTATTTCTGGTTTTTTGACAAATACTCTGCCAAAGAGTAAGTTTTCTCTCGGGCACATATCTTTCATAAAATACCGGTTCTACAAGGTCTTTTTCATAAACAGGAATTATATGTTTTACTTTGCCGTTGGTTTTAAAAAGCACATACCATTTTCCATCTTTTTCACGCGGAGTTAAAAGATAATATCCGGGTTCTATTACCGTATTTTTAAAAACAAAGCGAATTCCTGTTCTAAACAACGGGTATGGAGCATACATGTATTTTGTATATTCTTCCGTTTGATAAGGATCAAGGTTAAAAATATAGCTAAAATCAGCCTCAGGGAGTTCTTCATATATTTTTGCATATTTAGAATTTTCACTTTGATAATTGTTATCTTGCGAAAAACTGCAATTTAATGAGGCAAAAAAGGTTACAGAACATAAAAGTACTGCAAACAAAAATATTTTTCTAAATTCTTTGAAGTTTACAATATATACCGCCGTAATGTTAAAATACCAAGTATGGAAAATAAAATATTAAACGCACACATTCAGTGCATA
>CALUYC010000028.1 GCA_944324895.1 Candidatus Gastranaerophilales bacterium | reverse complement strand
TCTTTATATCTTTATGTATATGCACAGTTGGCTAAATTCGTTATAATAAACTCAAGACATACTGAAAAGGAGCACTAACAATGGGTATGAGCATCTCTGACTACCTCATATTTCGTTTGCAACAAATGGGAGTACAAGATTTTTTCGGACTGCCGGGCGATTACAATTTCGATATTATAAAATCCGTTGAAAATAACCCGAATACAAACTGGATTGGCTGTACTAACGAATTAAACGCAGGTTACGCGGCTGACGGCTATGCAAGAATTAAAGGATTCGGTGCAATTATAACAACCTTTGGTGTTGGCGAACTAAGTGCAATAAATGCCATTGCAGGCTCTGCAAGCGAATTTGTACCTGTTGTTAAAATTGTCGGAGCACCAAAGACAAAACTGATTAAAAACAATATTTTAATTCACCACAACCTAAACAAACCCGATTATTATGCTTTTATGAAAGCTTATTCAAATATCGTTGAAACAACCGCATTTTTAACAAAGGAAAACGCAAAAGACGAAATAGACAGAGTTTTAGATATTCTGACAAAAGAAAAAAAACCTGTTTACATTGCATTACCTATGGATATTTGCAACGAAATTATTGACAATAAATATCAAAAGGCAGAGCAAAAAAGCGATGAAAATAATTTTAAAAAAGCACTAAACAAGGCTTTAGAACTTATTAACAATTCCAAAAATCCTGCAATTCTTGCTGATATTATGATTAAAAGATTTCATGCAAAAGAGGAATTTTATGAACTTTTAAAAAATTCCAACTACCCCTGTGCAACTCTTTTAATGGGAAAAGACTTAATTTGTGATGATGAATCCCTAAATTTTTCGGGCACATATGTCGGAAAATTCGGTAACAAAAAAGCATACGAATGCATAAACAACTCAGACTGCACGATTTTTATAGGAACGGTAATTTCTGATATAAATACTCAAGGATTTGATTTAAAATTTAACCCCGATGATTACATAAATATTCAGGGAAATTACTGCACAATTCAAAACATTACCTACAAAAATGTTCTTATGAAAGATATTTTAAAAGAACTTGCAGATAAAATAACAAATAAAAATCCCAAAAAAACTGGTTATGATTATTTTTACAGCGATGTTTCCGCAAGCGATAAAGTAAGTATGGAATATTTTTTCAAAAAATTACAAGACTTTATTGAAGAAGGAGACAACCTTGTTGTTGAGACAGGTATTGTAAATTTAGCTCTTGCAAAGTTAAAAATTAAAAAAAATGTAAGTGTAAACAATCAGGTTTTATGGGGCTCAATAGGTTGGGCAACAGGGGCAACTCTTGGGGTTGCAATGGCGGATAAAGACGCAAGAACAATCCTTGTAACAGGGGAAGGTTCTCATCAACTAAGCGCAGTCGAAATAAGCACTATGATGAGGAATAATTTAAAACCCGTAATTTTTGTTATAAACAACAAGGGTTATACAATAGAGCGCATTTTATGCGATGACCCAATGGATAAGTTCAATGAAATTGCCAAATGGGATTATTCAAAATTACCATATGTCTTTGGCGAAAATGTCTACTGTGCAAGTGTTAATGGTTGTGATGAATTAGATAAAACATTAAAAATCGTTAAAGAAGAACAAAAAAATAAAATGTGCTACATTGAACTTAACCTTGATATGTTTGACCTGCCCGAACTTGCAAAAAAAGCAATAGCGGGTTCAAAACTTGAAAAATATTCTTTGTGATATAATCATAAAAAACTGCGGAGAATTTTTAATGAAAACATTAGATATTATTGTACCTGTTTACAATGAAGAAGCTTGTTTAGACAAAACAATGCAAAGGCTTTTAAAATTAAAAGAAACTTTTAAAGGCAAATTAAATTTAAATTGCATTTTTGTAAATGACGGCTCAAAAGATAAGACACTGCAAATCCTTGAAGAAAATGCAAAAAAAGATAAAAGCATTAAAGTAATAAATTTCTCAAGAAATTTTGGACATCAAATGGCACTAAGCGCAGGGCTTGATTATTCAAAGGGCGACTACATTGCAATTATTGACGGAGATTTGCAGGACCCTCCGGAGCTTATTTATGATATGTACGAAAAATCTCTTGAAGGATACGATATAGTTTACGGCAAAAGACTAAAAAGAAAACAAGAGACAATCTTTAAAAAACTAAGCGCTTGGGGTTTTTACAGAGTTTTAAAATCCATGTGTAACCTTGATATACCTACTGATACCGGAGATTTTAGGTTCATCACAAAAGATGTACGTGAAGCTTTTAATCAAATGCGTGAAAAACATCGCTTTATAAGAGGTATGGTACCTTGGACAGGCTTTAGAAGTGCACCTATGCCTTTTATTAGAGATGAAAGAGTTGCAGGAGAAACAAAATACCCGCTTTCAAAAATGCTAAAACTGGCTTTTGATGGTATTTTCTCGTTTTCATTTAAACCTATTGATTTTATTTTTGCACTCAGCGCAATTCTGTTTATTGCGTCGTTAATAATTATTACGGCAGGTTTTTTAACAGAACTTGAAGAAGAATATATTATCTGTTTTGCACTTACTCTTGTAGGCTCAATAAACCTGCTTGCAATGGGCATTTTAGGTCAATACATAGGCAGAATATACGACGAAACCAGAAACAGACCTCTATACATTGTTAAAAACACAATAAATTTTTAGGCAATTTTTTATGTTCACCTGTTTTATTCAAAATGCACAAAAAAAGGTGAGAAAATGATTGGTCAAATTCAAAATAATCTGCTAAATTTTAAAGGCGGTAATAATTCGCTAGACAACGATTTTATAGAAATCGACAGGATGTTTAAAGCGCGAGATACTAAAAACAGAGCCCTAAAAAAAGCACAACAAACAAAACAAGCGCAAACTTACACTTACAATAAAAGAAAAGCCTTGCAGGCAGATATTTATGAAAACAAAAGAGCGCAAAAACCCAAAAAGAAAAAAATAAACATTCCGCTTTTAATAGCAACTGCGCTTGCAAGTGCTGGAATTTATGCAACAGTTACAACAAATAACGCAGATAAAGATACTATAAGCTTAACAGTTGAAGCACAAAATAACAATCTTGCAAGCTATACTGAAGTCTTAAAAGGTGTTGGCAGAGAAGCTGTAATACTTGCTAACGAAGCAGCTCACAGCGAAGAAGTTCTGCAAGCTGTTGAAGCTATAAAAAATAATCCTGAATTAAAAGAGGTATATTATAATATGGGTGTAACCCTGCAAAGGTTGGGTAATTCTATTGATAACCCGTCAGAAGCTCTTGAGCAGGTTGTATCTGAGCCATGGGCGCAGGATGTAGATATTGAGCTTTTATTGCCTCAAATATTTTACGAATCATCGGGACAACACTATAACGAGGACGGCTCAATTAATACAAGCAGTGCAAATTGCTCAGGACTTATGCAAATAAGCGAAGGTGCCCAAACTGAAACAAATAAAAAATATTTTTCAGATGACCCGCAAGACAGAACTGACCCTGTAGAAAACATAAAGCTTGGCGCAGGACTTACAGAACTACTTTTGGATAATTACTTTGAAGGCGATTTATACGATGCCCTATGCGCATACAATGTAGGACAAGGAAATATTTTAAAAGGCAATTATTTAGGTTCTGAAAAGTACGCTGAGAAAATTCTTAATTGCAGAGAAATTCTAAAAGCACACCCTGAGTATACTCAAATGCTTTTAGACGGTGATTTTGACGAATATTTGGACGAATTTATATATTAACTTCCAATTTCAAGTGCACGACTTGCCATTGATTTTGTAATTGACATAACGCCCAAAGAAGCCTCATATGCCCTTTGTGCTAATGTAGCATCTGCTATATCGACCATCGGGTTAACATTTGACATTCTGACATAGCCTTCAGCGTCTGCATCAGGATGTCCCGGGCGGTAGACTTTTTCTGCAGGAGTAGGGTCTTCAACAACACCGGCAAATTTAACGCCGCCTTCTAAAAAAGGAATTGTACCAACACCAAAAACATCTTCTTTCATGGTATTTAATAGCCCTGCAAAAGAAATATCCTCGGTTGCGTTTAACACAGGGATTTTCCTTACATAATTTGGTGTGTCCATATTTGCAACGTTTCTTGCTGCAATTTCTATCCTTTTGCCATGTGCCCTTAATCCTCCGGCACCGACTTCAAAAGCATCCATTATTCCCATTTTTATAAGCCTTTCAATTATTTACCGACATTTATTACAGTTTTTAATTCTGTTATGGTATTTGACATTTGACGTGCAGCAACCGCATATAAGATAGAGTTCTTTTGCATAAGTGCAAGCTCATCCTCAGCACTCAGTGTCTGACTTTGAGGCTCCATAACACCCGAAGGGCCCAATTTTTGGCTCAATTTTGTCTCTAGGTTTGAGTTCATTGTATTTAAATACTGCGAAAATTCGATGTCTTTTCTGACATAATTTGGTGTGTCCATATTCGCAATATTTGCCGAGACAGCCTCTTGCCTTGCGGCAATTAAGTCCATTAAAAGTTGTGATTTTTGTATTGAATTAACAGGTGAGTACATTTATTAATCCCTTATATTAATTGCTTTGTCGTACATATCACCAACCGCTTTCATAAGAGTTGTTGAAGCTAACAGTGATGTATTTAAACGCATAATTTCATCAACAGATGCAAAAATATCAACATTTGAGCGCTCCATTCCATATTGAGCTATTCTGTTATGATCTTGAATAAGAACAATTTCGCCAGATTGCTCTGTTGCTCTGTAACGGTTTTTTCCTACTTCTTCAAGACCTTCAGGGTTTGCAAACTGAACAAGCGGTATTGTCCCGCAATATTCGCCTTCGCCCGCTACATCTTTATAAGTATAAACTTCACCGTTTGGTCTTATTTCAGTCTTAACGCTTGTCGCATCAATTCTTATGCCGCCGCCTACCAAATCGCCCGTTGTAGTAACAAGATAGCCGTCTTTATTTAAAGTAAAAGAACCGTCACGAGTATAGTATATTTCTCCGCCAACAGAAGTTACCGGCATATATCCTGGGCCTTTTAACCCTACATCAAGGGGGTTTTGGGTTAATTGAAAAGAGCCTTGCGCATGGTTTGTACGAATAGCACCCGATACATAACCTTGCTCGTCTAAAATATCGTCAAAACGCATTGCTTTATAACCATGGGTATTGGCATTTGCAATGTTTTGAGAATGGTATCCGAATTTTTCAAACTGATGCAGGGTGTTAATTGTGCTTCTTCGCATTATACCCTGTAAATTGTAACCGCTATACATTTATTTATGCACTTCCTAATTCTTGTATTGCTCTTGATAATTTACTGTTTTGCAACATAAAAAGTTGCCTGTTGGCGTCAAAATTCCTTTTAACGGGAACTAACTCCATAAATTCCTGTTGCAAAGATACGTTTGAATATTCTAAACACTGTTGTTCAACACAGGGCTCTGTTACAAGTGCACCTTCGGATGATACAACCGCAAGTTTGCCTGCATCAAGCATTTTTCTTGTAGTACTGTCAAAAACCGCAATAGAGCCGTCTTTTGAAATTTTTACATCTTTTAGCTCGTCAGGCATTTTGGGTAATATAATAGGTTCGCCGCCTGCAGATAAAACCTTGTGTCCTTTTACACTTAAAAGTTCACCGTCTTTATTTAAATGAAATCGCCCGTCACGAGTAAGTTCTATTGTGCCGTCCTTATGCAAAAGTTGGAAATATCCTTTTTCACTAAGTGCAACGTCTAATGGGCTTTGAGAAACTATAATTCTTCCCACTTGATCGTCAACTGCAGTAGATAGCGCGTGTATTCCTATGTATTGAGCAAAAGAAGACACAACGGGCTCTTTTCTTTGATAACCGACTTTGTCCGAGCCTGTAATATTTTCAGACCCTATGCCCATCATTTCCATACCAAGGTGCATAGCTGAAATTGACATCCCAAGCCCTGATTTTGAAAGACTTACACCGCCTTGTAATCTCATTTTGTGCTGCTCCTTTTTTAATTTACGTCGGCAACGTATATTTTTTATGCAGGGGAACCTTCATAAAATACACCAAATGACCTAAATATTTTTTAATAATTATTTTTTAAAAGTCAAATTTGAAAAATCTTTATCTATTTTAAATACAATTTTGATAATTGCATGAGCCATAAGCATTAACTGCGGCGAAACACAGGAGGAGGCTGAAATTTCCGCCCGAGTTCTTTTAATTTCATCTTTTGAAATTTCTTTTTTGGTGGTTTCCACTATAAGACCCGATTGGATATTTAAGTTTTCAGATTCTTTTTTTAATATTGTCAAAACTTTTTCACGCGGAAAAGATTCAATACAATTCATTAAAATCTCTACTTTTCCGTTTTGTGTCATCTCAAGTGTCACTTTTATATTTGAAAAATTCATTGTCTGAATAAGTATTGTAATACTTTGCAGTTCAGTATTTTCATCCGCACCTGTTTTATCAAAAACATCTATATCAAAATCAAGATTTTCACCCGCAGCATTTAAGGGTAACCAAGGCAGATATAGCAGAATAAAGTTCTTAAGCGCAGAAGCGCTATCTGTTGTAGTTGCGCTTACAAGTCCCAAAGTATTAATAAGGTCTTTTAGTTGTGCGGTATCGGTAACACCCATTTTAGCAGCCTGAGAAAGAGTCTGCACAAGCTTTTGCAACGCTGCTTTTGTATTATCGTTCAATAAAAGTGCAAGCTGATTAAGGTCAATTTTTCCACTTGACATAAGTAAAAGCAACTGCATGTTCTGAGCTGTTGTCATAGTTTTATTTGTAACCATTTGAGATATAACTTGTGTCACATCTTTTGGCAAATTCAAAAGCTCTTTTACATATTTTGAGGTTTGTTCAACCTCCATAGGTGTCATTTTAAGTTCAGGGGAAAGTGTTTGCTTTTGCGGCGTTTTAGCCGTATTTGCAAAAAGCGAATTTGAAAAAGTACTCGCACTGTTTAATTGCGTTTGCTGAGGTTTTACCTGATTGTTGATAATATTTCTTACAAGCCTTGTTAAATACCCTGACGGGTTAAAATTATTCATCTTGTACCTTTAATGTTTTTTTAATTGATGTCAAGCCAGTTTTTTACAATATCGCTAACATAAGTAAACGAAGGTAATATGCCTATATCTTCACCTTTTAGGTTTTTATTATACACTAAAATCGGCACCATTTCACGCGTGTGGTCAGTTCCGCGAAATGTAGGGTCACAGCCATGGTCTGCAGTAATTATAAGTAAATCATCATCATCCAAAGAAGGTAAAATTTCGTTTAAATATAAGTCCACTTGCTCGATTGCACCCTTATAGCCAAAAGCATCGCGTCTGTGGCCGTATAGCATATCGGTATCTACAAGGTTAGTAAAAATTAAATCCCATTTTTTTTCTTTTATGGATTTTAAAGTAGCTTCAAGACCTTCTTTATTTGAACCTGTAGGTATAGCTTCGCTTATTCCTGAGTTTACAAATATATCTTTAATTTTTCCTATTGATAAAACTTTTTTCCCGCAATCTACAATTTTATTTAGCAAGGTAGGCTCGCTTGGAGCAACAGAATAATCATGCCGGAATTTGCCTATACGAGTAGGTTTAGAGTCAATTATTTGATAAGGTCTTGCAATGACACGAGAAACACCCCAATTACCATCATCTAAAATTTTTCTTGCAATTTTACACCAATCATATAGTGTTTCAAGCGGAATAATATCAATATCAACAGCTATTTGAAAAACACTGTCGGCACTTGTGTAAACAATGGGGTATTTTGTTTTCATATGCTCATTGTGCATATCTTCTATAATTTTTGTACCAGACGCCGGAATATTACCCAAAATGCCCTTACATCCTGTTAGTTTTATGAACTCGTTAATAATTTCATCTGGGAACTTTTTATAGGTTTTAAAGGGATGTTTTAGAACAAGACCTGCTATTTCCCAGTGTCCCGTTGTTGTATCTTTCCCCTTAGATTTCATTTTCATAATGCCGTACTTTGCAAGGGGCGCATCAGTTTTTTTTACACCTTCAATATCTTTTATATTGCCCAAACCTAACTTTTCAAAGTTTGGCACATTTAAACCGCCGGTTACATGGGCAAGATTGCACAAGGTGTTACATGTTAAATCATCGCCGTAATCAGCCGCATCTTCTATTGCACCAATTCCCATAGAATCTATTACTATTATTGTGGCTCTTTTCATTTTATTACTCCAACATCATCACCTAAGTGTTGCAAATGCCACTCCTGTATAACTTCTCCGGGGTATAAAATGCCAATACCCGGGGGATATGGCACAACCATTTGAGATGAAAGTTTTAAAAGCGCATTTTCTTTTGATACAAAAGCATAATCTCTATAAAAAGCTTCAAAAGGCAACATTTTTACAAACGGAAATGGTTGAAAGCTAACTTCAGGCTCGCTTTTTTGCTTAGTCAATTTAACTTTTTTAATTGCATTTTTGAGCTTATCCAATTTTGCTTTTGTTGTACCTATCCCACACAAAAACAATACACCTTTGTTTGATGCCATTTCATCCTCAATATGAAATTCCTTAAACAATTTTTCCGAAAGCTCAAGACCTGACACATCGGGGCGCTTTATTAAAATCTTTGTAGGATCAGAATTTTCATTATCATAAAATTCCCAGCCTTCTTTTCTTAAATCTTTTTTAAAGTTTTCAATATTGTTAATTAACTCGTCTATCGCTCTTGCGCCTTCTTTTGAATGCAAAAAGTTTATAGTTGCCTCAATAGCAGCTAAAAGAGGATAAGAGGGAGAAGATGTATTAAAAAGATTTATTGAACGTTGAACCTGACGCCACTCGAAATCTTCCCTTATTTCGTTTGAAACATGTAAAAGTGCACATTGATTAGGCGCACCCGCATTTTTATGCAGAGAATTTATAACAAAGTCGGCACCTTGTTCAAGTGCTGTTTTTGGCAAATTTTGAGAAAAATTGTACAGTGCGCCATGGGCTTCATCAACTATTAAATATACCCCGTACTGTTTGCAAACCTTTGAAATAGCCTCTATATCAGAGTTTACGCCTTCATAAGTCGGGCTTGTTATAATTAAAGCCTTATACTGGTTAAGTTTTAGGTTATTTTCAACCTCTTGTGCACTTATTTCACCATAAATTCCGAAATAGTCATTTGTATCAGGCATAAGCCAATCTACACGAGCACAAGTAACCACAAGCCCGTTATAGACAGCTTTGTGACAATTTCTTGCAACTAAAACCCTATCCCCTTCCTGGATAACCGATTTCATTGCTGCCAATATCCCCAAAGTTGCACCTTGGGTTAAGAAAAAAGTATTTTTAGCGCCATAACTGTCGCAAGCTCGACCCTGAGCCATTAAAATAGCACCGGAAGGGTCTGATAGATTGTCAAAACCCTCAATTTCAGAATAATCCCAATTATAAAAACCCTCTAAATTAGGTAAATATGGACTCTTTTGACCATGTGTCGGCGTTGTAAAAAGTATGCGGTTTAGTTTTTTGTTTAATAATTTTATTATACTCATCGTGTTTTTATAATAGAATATTTAATATGGATATACAAGAAAAAATCAAAAAATTACGCAAAGAGATTGAGCTTTACAGTTATTACTATTATGTAGAGGATAACCCCAAAATTGAGGATTACGAATACGATGCTCTATTTCGCGAACTTCAAAAGCTTGAGAGTGAACATCCTGAGCTGATTACACCTGACAGCCCAACACAAAGAGTAGGCGGAATAAGCGAAAAGTTTGACACTGTGGCACATAAAAACAGGCTTTACAGTTTAGACAACGCTAATAACGACGAAGAACTCACAAAATGGTACGAAAGAGTTCTAAAAGACACAACAGGGCTGGAGGGGCAAATGAGCCTATTTATGCCAAAAATACCCCTTGCCTGCGAATATAAAATTGACGGACTTGCAGTAAGCCTGACATACGTTAACGGCATTTTTACACAAGGACTTACTCGTGGGGATGGTGTTATGGGCGAGGATATAACAAACAATCTAAAAACAATAAAAGCCATACCACTAAAGCTTTTTGAGCCGATTAACGTTGAAGTTCGAGGCGAAGTTTACATGCCTGTAAAATCCTTTGAAAAGCTAAATGCAAAACAGCTTGAATCAAATCAAAAAACTTTTGCCAATCCTAGAAACGCTGCAGCAGGCAGTATTCGCCAGCTTGATCCTAAAATTACCGCAAGCAGAGATTTATCCATTTTTGTTTACGGCGGAATTTTTGAGAAAAAAGACGCTCCAAAATCACACAGTGAAACTATGGAAAAACTCTCTAAACTAGGCTTTAGGACAAATAAGGTAAATGTTGTTCAAGGGATTAATGAAGCAATAGAGTTTTGCAAAAAAACCGACTTGGTGCGCCACAACCTAAATTATGCGACAGATGGTGTTGTTATAAAGGTTGATGAAATTGCAAAGCAAGAAGAACTTGGGTTTACTTCTCGTGTACCAAAATGGGCGATAGCCTTTAAATTCCCGCCTGAAGAAGTTTGGACGGATTTAGAAAGCGTTGAGTTTTCAGTCGGCAGAACGGGCATTGTTACACCTGTTGCAAATTTAAAACCTGTTTTGCTAGCAGGAAGCACTGTTTCGCGCGCAAGTCTATACAATTTTGATGAAATTAAACGTTTAAATGTTCAAGTCGGGGACAGAGCCCTTGTAAAAAAAGCGGCAGAAATTATTCCAAAAGTCATAAGAGTTGAAAAAACAACAAATTCAAAACCTTTTGAGTTTCCAAAAATTTGCCCCTGTTGCGGTAGCGAACTAAAAGAAGTTGAGGGCGAAGTGGCACTGTATTGTCCGAATAAAAACGGCTGTAGTGCGCAAATAAAAGGCAGAATAGAATATTTCGTATCAAAAAATGCCATGGATATTGACGGATTAGGCGAAAGTATAATTTCTCAACTTGTCGATAAAAAAATGGTCTATACTTACGCTGATTTATACAAGCTTACTTATGAACAGCTTTTAGAACTTGATTTAATAGCTGAAAAATCAGCACAAAATTTACTTGATGCGATAAACAATTCAAAAAATACAAAACTACCTAAGTTCATAAATGCTCTTGGCATAAGACTTGTGGGCAAAGAAAGCGCAGATATTCTAGCGCAAAACTTTATGAATATTCAAACCCTAAAAGATGCAAGTATCGAAGATTTAAGTGCTATTGACGGCATTGGTGAGAAAATGGCAAAAAGCATTTATGATTATTTTCATAACGAGCAAAATTTAAAAACGTTAGATGAAGTTTTGAAACTTGGTTTAGTGCTTGAAAATTCATACAAACAGGAGGCAAATTTAAAATTTAAAGGGCTATCTTTTGTTTTAACAGGCACACTTGAGGAATTTTCAAGAGATAAGGCGCAGGAAATATTAAAATCACTGGGCGCAAAAACGCCAAATTCAGTAAGCAAAAATACAAATTACGTTGTAGCAGGCGCAAATGCAGGGTCAAAATTGACAAAAGCACAAAATTTAGGTATTAAAATATTAAACGAACAAGAATTTAAAGAACTCATTAGCAATAAGGAGGATTTATGAAAAAAGTTTTAGTAATGGCAGCGATTCTTGGAGTTGTTTTAAGCACAAACTGCGCTTTTAGTACAGAAGAAGAACGCGGCTATGTTAGCGTTACAACAAGGGCAGAGCAAGAATTTGCTCCAAATGTGGCAAACTTTAAATTTTATATTGAAACATCAGACAAAGACTTAAATGTTGCAACAGAAAAAAACAAACAAGAAACCCAAAAGGCGCTTGAAGCGGTTAAAAAAGAACTGGATACAACAAAAGGCGATAGCATCAAAACAATTAATTTTAGCGCAAATCCTGAATACAGATACAAAAACGGCAAAAGAGAATTTGTCCAATATAACGTCACAAACGGTTTCCAAGTTACTTTAAAAAACACTGATAACTTAGGAAAAATAATAAGCAAAGGACTTCAAAACGGAGCAACAAGAGCTGACGATTTAAATTTCTCACTAGATAATACTCAAAATGCTTGCAATAACTTAATTAAAGAGGCTGTTGGTCTTTCAAAAACAAGAGCAAACGAAACCGCAAAAGCGGCAGGCAGCTATGTTACAGGTATAAAATCAATTAATGCAAGCTGTTCGGGCGACAGTACATACTATCCTCAAGCAAGACTTATGAACAGTGCAAAATATGCATCAGGTTCTGCGGACACTGCAGCTGAATCATCAATTCCTACAGAACTTGGAACAATTAAAATGTTTGCAACGGTAAATGCTAATTATTTTGTGAAATAGGTATTTAAAAACAAACAAAAAAGCAAGGGTAAAAAACCCTTGCTTTTTTTATAAATTAATGTTATTTTATCAGTGTAATTATTAAGCGATTAGATAACCTTTGGAGAATGGGTTTTAGAGTTTAGCTTAATGATTTAGATGTTAGTTGAAGTGAAGTTTAGCTATTTAGCATTTTAGGCATTTCGTGAAGTATAAATTCAACAATAAATATTTAAAAGATAACTCTAAACCGGGCAGTTGGCGCCGCGGATACGAGTATTTTCAAAAAGGGCAAGTAGAAGAAATTAACCTTAAAGATTCAACTGTTACAGGAAAAATCAAAGGAAATTACAAATCTTACTACGAGACTTCAATTAAGTTTAACAAAACAGGCGCAAAACCTTCCTGCACTTGCCCTTTAGATGAACCTTGGTGCAAGCATGCCGTCGCTCTTGGTTTAACTGCGCTTAAAAATCATCTTTGGGATGAATATCTTTACGAAAAACACGACGTAACACCTGTTTTTGAGGATGAAGACCTGCCAATGTGCGAAAATCCGCAAGGCGGATATATTTTCCACTTTAACCCCAAAAGAAGGCAGAATTTCTTCTCAATTCTTGTTATGGACAGGAATACAAAAAGAGTTATAAGAGATTTAGAGGGAATATTTAAAGCCGTTCTTGAAGCGCAAAAAAATGACCCCGATTTTAAACTGAACAACGCCCAAAAGCTTGAAGCAATGATGTTTCAGATGCTTTTAAAACAGTCAAGATTAGACAAAAAATCCGGCTGGTACGATGTTCAAATAAACAAATTTGACGAATTCTTTAAAATGCTCTCCAAAATGGAGGATGTAATTGACGCAAAAACGCACAAAAAAATCCGCTTTGACGATGAAACTTGGAAATTGTGCCTTGCGGTCAATATTTCATACGTCGGAAACGTTCTTTTATCCCTATACTGGGAAAGGCCCGACGGAAGTGAGATTTACCCCTTTGAAGAAATCAGATATTTCTCAAGACAGCTAAAATGGGGAAGATATAAAGATGTAATTTTCAGAACCGACGCACAGGTGTCAATTTTACCTCAGTACCTTACAAAAGCGTCTTTTACGGATATTAAAGATGCCGAAGGCGGAAAATTTATCTACGAGGAATTACCAAAACTAAGAAAAATGATGAGCGTTTATCTGAGCGAAGAAATGGAAAAACTCGCATTTGAAAAACGTCCGCCAAAATGTATCGTAGAGCTTAGTATAGACTATGATATGTCCCTTAAAGCGTCGTTGGACTTTGAATATGACGGAGTAAGAGTTCCTTATTCAAAAACTCCGAAAAGTCCTTACGTTACCGTAAAACAGCCTGAAAAAGACCTTCTTTATTGGGTTAAAAGGGATATGCAATTTGAAGAAAGGGCATATCAAATGCTTCTTGCGTGCCGTTTTGCACCTATGCAAACAAATAACTTAGCACTTGAAAAAGAATATGCCATTGACTTTTACAACTATTACATAAATAAAGCAGGCGATGGCTGGGAGTTTATTGAAAAAGATGATATGAGTATGTATAAGCTCAACAATAAAGGTTTTGAGCTTAAAGCAACCATAGACTTTATTGAAGACTCAACGGATAAATTTGAAATTGAACTCCATGGCGAAGTTGAAGATGAGATTATAGAATTTGATAAAATTCAGGATTTAGTTTATGAAGGCGTAAAATACTACAACACCAAGGGCAAAGGACAAGCCGCAATACCTTGTGATGATATTTTATCTCTTTTAAAATCATTCAACACTTATGATGTTTACAAAAACGATGAAGACAAATTTATTGTAAAAACTTACCGCGCAGGAGTAGTTTCAGAGCTTGAAGCAATGGGCGTTAAGCTTAAAATGTCAAGAAAGTTCTCTAAATTTTGGAAAGAAATTTCAACTTTTTCAAATATGGAAAACACTCCATTGCCAAAAGAAACTATTGCAACACTTAGAGAATATCAAACAAAAGGCTACAGCTGGCTTTGGTTCTTGTACAAATACGGCCTGAACGGTATTTTGGCGGATGATATGGGTCTTGGTAAAACACTTCAAACCCTGACACTCTTACAAAAAGCCAAAGAAAAGGACGGAAAAGAGCCAACATTGGTAATTTGCCCGACATCAGTCGTATTTAACTGGGAAAATGAAATAGAAAAATTTGCCCCAAATCTTAAATACCTTGTATTATCAGGGGTTGAGAGAAAATCTCAATTTAAAAATATTCCCAAATATGACGTTATTATAACCTCTTACGCCCTTGTAAGACGTGATATTGCTGAGCTTAAGAAGTTTGAATTCAGATACGTTATTTTTTATTATTCACAAAACATCAAAAACGCAAGCTCACAAACTTCTCATGCGGTAAAAGAACTTAACTCCAAACACAGACTGGCACTGAGCGGTACTCCTATTGAAAACAGACTTGAAGAGTTGTGGAGTATTTTTGATTTTCTTATGAGCGGATTTTTATTCGATGCAAATGAATTTAACTACCGCTATGTTAACCCGATTGTTGAAAAAGAGGATAAAGCAGTTGAAAAACGCTTAAAGGGACAGATTTTCCCATTTATCCTGCGCCGTATGAAACGAGATGTTGCAAAAGACTTGCCCGATAAGATTGAATCAGTTGCATACTGTGAACTTACACCTGAGCAAAAAGACTTGTACCTACAGGTTCTTGACTCGACCAAAGAGGAATTGTTTAAATCTATCGAAACAGTGGGACTTGAAAAGTCCAGAATGTCTATTTTCTCAGCGCTTCTGCGTTTAAGACAAATCTGCTGCCACCC
>CALUYC010000027.1 GCA_944324895.1 Candidatus Gastranaerophilales bacterium | reverse complement strand
AGTCGTTCAAGTTTTTGGTTAAAATCCTGAACGCTCATATAAATATCACTGTTTTCAATGGTTGCAGGCTGTTGCCAGTTGCCTACCAGTTGTTCTTGTAAATTATCCAACGATTTTGCAACAGAATTAAATTTCATTGCAACACTTTGTGCACTTTCAATGTAAATCCTTCTTGCAGAAGGGTCTGTCGGGTTAGCACTTAGATTTTGCGCAGCAGAAAAGAAATCAGCAAGTGTTGCTTGCAGTCCATTATCGCCTAATTCGTTTGATATTTCACCTAATTGCCCCATTATGGAATCAAGGGTGTAATAATATTGTGCATCGGAATTGGCACCGCGAGCCGTATTTGCGGCAGCATTGTTTGCATAACTTGTAATTTGAGAAATACAAGCACCGTTTAAGCCTCTAATGTTGCTGTAAACATTGTTTCCATAGCTGTATGTAGGGTTTGTGGCAAAATCTGCACGCAGTTTAATATAACCGTCAACATTTTGGTTTGCAATGTTGTGAGAAACCACTGCAAGCGCGTGTTGATAGTTATTCATGGACTCTCTGCTAATATTCATTGTTTGGCTTATTGTCATTTTTAACTCCTTTTAATTTTAGGCTTCTTCCGTGATTGAAGAAATATCAAGATTGCTTTCCTGATTTTTCTTGCCCAAATGATTATAGTCTGCATTTTTTGCAGACGTTATATTTAAAATTCCCTCGAATATTTTATTTATAACATTTAGTGAGTGTGTTATTAACACTTCGTTATTTTTCTGCAAATGCCCTATTTGGGCAGTTATTTCATTTAACTCGTTCTTTTGTTCTTGTGTAAGGTTTAATTTTTCTTTTTGTTCATAAATAACTTTTATTTCGTTGTATGCGCAAATTAATTTTTCATCACAATTTGCAAGCCCTTCAAGATCTTTTTTGATTAGTGCTTGTTGTTTTTGTTCAAGAAGGGTTTTTATTGTTATGTAGCTTTCTTTTATTTTTTCAAAAGTTATTTCGCTCATTTTTACCTTTATGCGCTGTAGTCTGCAAGTACGCTTCTTCCGTAAGTTAGTCCGTATTTAATATCTTCATCGGTTATTTCTTCGCCTATTGATTGTGCGGACTTTTTAATATCGTCAATATCTATCCCTTTGAAAATATCATCTTGTGCAAGTTTAATATCGTCATCTTTTGCATTTAGTGTTTCTGTTTTTGTTACACTTTGTGTGTTTTGTGCAGATTTAACCGCATAATTATAAAATATACGATTAAGTGCTTGAGTGTCTGCTATTTGTGTATTTGTTGAAATATTCATTGTCTATCCTGTAACATCTTCTATATCACCAGCTTCTTGCGGAACTGATTTTTCCATTTGTGCATATAGTTGTTTTGCAAAACCTATGTTTGATGTGGGAGAATTTGCAACGTCTCTGCCTATTTGGTTGAAAAATATTGATTTAAAATTGTCCATATATTTTGAATCACCAAACATCGAGTTTTCTCTGTCTACGGTTTTGTCCATTTGTGTCAGCATTTTTGAAACAAGTATTGCTTCAAACTCTTTTGCGATTTTCTTTAACTGTTGTCTTTGTGTACCTGATGCTCTTACAGTGTTGATAAAATCGTAATCGCCGCCTTGAGAGTAGCTTTGCGGTATGTAGTTTTGAGTTGTGTAGAAATTATCGCTCATTTTTACCTTAAATTATTTGTAACTCTGCTTGCAAACTTCCTGACATCCTTAGTGCTTGCAGTATTGCAATTAAATCTGTAGGTGTTACGCCAATAGAATTAAGTGCATTAACAAGTTCGCCTAAGGTTGAATTTGCTTTCATTTCAACAAGGCTGCCTTCTTTCTTTTCAATGTCTATTTGCGTATTTGTAACACCTACCGTTTGACCTTGTGAGAAAGGTGCAGGTTGAGATACGTCATTATATGCTTGGATAGTAACGGTTATGCCACCATGGGCTACTGCTGCGGGCATTAGTCTTGCGTCTGCTCCAATTACAACAGTTCCGGTTCTTTCATTTATTATTACCTTGGCGCGTTCTCGCGGAGCATTAACCCTTATATTTTCAATAATTGAGATAAATGCAATTCTATCTGTAAGGTATCTTTGCGGGATTGTTACTTTTATACTTCCACCGTCAAGCGCAATGGCTTCAGATACATTTCTTGAGATTATATTTGCAATTTGAGCCGCCATTGTGTAATCAGCCTGATCTAAAATTAGTGTAAGGGAATTTTCATCACCGATTGCGCTTATTATATCTCTTTCAATTATTGCGCCCCCGGGGACTCTGCCTGTTGTTGTAATTGCTGTTCTTGAGCTTGAGCCTCCTGATTTTGCACTTGCTCCGCCAACTGACAGCGGTCCTTGTGCAACAGCTACAATCTCACCGTTTGGTGCTCTCAGTTGAGTTTGCACGAGTACACCGCCTTCAAGACTTTTGGCATCAGCCATAGCGGATACTACAACATCAACCCTGTCACCGTTTTTTGCAAAAGGAGGAATTGTTGCCGTTACTATTACCGCAGCAGAAGCACCTTTTTGGATGTAGTTTGATTGATCTATTGCCATACCTAAGTTTTGCAACAGTAATTGGTTCGTCATTTGTGTGTGACGAGAGTTATCACCTGTATTTTGCAGACCAACAACAAGACCGTAACCAACAACTTGGTTTTCTCTTACTCCTTTAATGTGTGTAATATCTTTAATCCTTACGCTTTGTGCGCTGATTGCATTTGCAGCTCCCGTATTTAGCAAACAAAATGTGAGTATAATTGCTGTTGAAATTAGTTTTTTAAACACTTGTGTCATCCTTTTTATAATTAGAAAATATATCTCATGAAACGATAGAGCACGCCTTCGTTTTGACCTCTTGAAACAGTACCTGCTCCGCTCATTGCAAACTGCAGATTGGCAACTTGATTTGAGCTTATTTCACCTTGCTGGTCAATCCATCTTGGGTCAATAATACCTGAAACCAACAGGTCTACACGCTCGTTTGCGTTAACAAGACTTTTTTTGCCTTGAACAAGCAAGTTGCCGTTTGGTAAAAGTTGTATAACTTGAACTGCAACTTTGTCTTTAATACCCAGTGCTCTTTGAGTATTTGTAGAGCCTGATACTGAAATTGTGCCGCTTGTACCGTTAAGTGCACCTTTTAGATTTGTTTTAAATATTGTATTAAATGCATTTGATAAATTTTCTAAAATACTTGATGTTTTTTCGGTTTTGTAAACACCGGAGTCAGTTAAGGTGGGGACCTCGTCAATTACTATTGTTACAAGGTCGCCGACATTTCTTGCTCTGACTGAACTGTATAGTGGTCTTGGTTCAATAAAACTTGACTGTGTGGCATTTAGCGAAAAAAGGCTTTCAGCACTTGCAATACTTGAGACAAGTGTCATAAAACATAATGTAGCTGCTAACTTTTTTATCATCCTTTTATCCTTTAAATTCTAACTGTTGCTTCGTTTTTATTGCTTACTGTTGCATTGTATATTTTGTTGTATTTAAGACTTTTAACCAAAATGTTGTCTCCTATACTCCCCTCTTTTAGGGCTTTTCCGTCAACCGTTATTTTTAAATTGTCTTTTGATTTAAAAATAATGTTGATTGTTGAATCTTTTAATACATCAGGTTTTGATCTTACATAACTTTTTAAAATCACCCCTCCTTTTTGAATATTTCTTGTTGCTACAAGAGGGTTTTTTGGAAATGTAGAAATGGTCTGTCCTAAATATTGTCCTATTTCACTTCTTTTTATTGCTGAATTTGAGATTGTGATATTTTGCTCTCTTACAATAGGATTAGTGCTGCATAAGACATCTCTGTATACAAGCGTATTTACGCTTATTGGGAATGATTTTATAAAAGTATTTCCATCATAGATGCTGACTCTTTTTAAATCACGACTTAAAAAGCCGTTGTTGTTAGAGTCAACTTTTATATTTGGAATATTTTTTGTTTCGATATTACCTTGCGGCATATTTAAAATTTTAACTTCAATTTCGCCGCCGCCTAAGTTCTCGATTTGTTTTTGCGTTTGTGCTTTAATTTGATTTTTAATTTGTGCTTCAAAATCCTCTCTGCTTAATGTATATGCACTTGTTGCGGATACATTAAGAATAAGAGTAAGTAAAAATATTAAACTTTTAATTATTTTATTTTTCATAATTATTGAAGATTATTTGTTACCTGTAGGATGTTTGAAGCCGATGTAATTATTTTAGAATTTGATTCAAAAGCGCGTTCTGCTTTAATTAACGCAATCATTTCTTCCACTGTTTGCACATTTGAACCTTCAACAAAGTATTGTTGAATTGTGCCATAACCGTCTTGACCTGCAATACCGGGAACCGGAACGCCCGAAGCGGGTGTTTCAAGGTATAAATTATGTCCTGTTGCAGCAAGACCCGAGTTATTTTGGAATTTTACTATTTGTAATTGTCCGACTTGTGTTTGTTCTGGCTGTGCGCCTACTTTAACATAAACCATACCTTGCGGGGTTATCGTAATTTCTTTTGTGTTTTGAGGAATTTGGACAGGCGGCATAAGTTGATAGCCATCTGTTGTAGTAAGTGAACCGTTAGCGTCCATTTTAAAAGAGCCGTCACGTGTGTAGGCTATTGTACCGTCATCAAGAGTTATTTGGAAAAATCCGTCACCTTCTATTGCAACGTCAAGGTTTCTGCCTGTTGATTGCATAATGCCTGTTGTAAAAATTCTAGATGTTGCTGCTGTTTTAACACCAAGACCGATTTCAACGCCAACCGGTTGATATGTACCTTGTCCCATTTGTGCGCCTGCTGCTCTTTCTGTTTGATAAATTAAATCTTGAAATTCCGCGCGTACTTTTTTGTAACCGTAAGTGTTTACGTTTGCCATGTTGTTTGCGATAACATCAAGATTTGTTTGTTGTGCTATCATACCTGTTGCAGCTGTGTGTAATGATCTTAGCATTTTATTTTTCTAACTCCTTAGCCTTTTATGACACCTACATTTATTGCTTGCGATACTGTGTCACCTTGTGTTTTAACTATTTTTGCCATAGCCTCGTATGAGCGCGTGACTGTTATTGTGTTTATCATTTCATAAATTGTGTTTGTGTTTGAACTTTCAAGCATGCCCTGTTGTAGTCTTGCAGTATTGTTTGCCTGATGCATACCGGCGTCAATTCCTTCATCCTGAATGAATTTGCCTTCACCAAGCTGTGCGCTTAAAAGCGTTTTATCGTTAAAATCTACAATTTGAATTTGCTGAAGTGTTCTTGCGGTGTTTGGATTTGTGACTTGAATTACACCGTTTTCACCTATGTTTAAATCTTTTAAATAATCAATTCTGTTATTTGGGTTAAATTCTTCTTCCTCAGGATTTAAAACTAGTCTTATTCTTCTGTTTTGAGTATCCATAACCCAATCACCCTCTTTTGTTACAAGGTAATAATCATCTGTTATTTCAAAGTTACCTGCGCGGGTGTAGTAGTAATTTTTTTCATCGTAAGGCACGTTGTCCCCTACTTCTTGATGTCTTATTTTAAAGAAACCACTGCCTTGTATGCCTACATCAAGCTTGTTGCCTGTTGTAATTAAGCCGCCTTGAGAAAAATCTATATATGTTCTATCTGCGGCATTGCCTAAGCTTAAGCTGCCAACCCTTATAAAATCAGTGTCTTTGGGGTTGCTTGTAAAAGGAACTTTTTTTACTTCAACATCAGCCTGCATTAAGT
This sequence comes from Candidatus Gastranaerophilales bacterium, assembly GCA_944324895.1. Classification (GTDB taxonomy): domain Bacteria; phylum Cyanobacteriota; class Vampirovibrionia; order Gastranaerophilales; family Gastranaerophilaceae; genus Galligastranaerophilus. The sequence continues at coordinate 16,180 of CALUYC010000027.1, read as the reverse complement.
CTTTAAAAGTAATGTTAGTTTTTTTGAAACCCACTGTGTTAACGTTTGCAAGGTTGTTTGCATTGACATCTTCTTGTTTTAAAAGAGACATCATACCTTTTGTTGCAGCTTCAAGACCTCTTGTAATCATATTTTGCCTCCTTTTATTGCTTCATAGGAAGCTAAAATATTTTTTACATAATTTTGTGTTTCTTTGTATGGTGGGATATCTCCGTATTTTTGAACTGCTCCGGGACCTGCATTGTATGCTGCAAGGGCAAGTTTTGGGTCGTTGTTAAAACGGTTAAGCATACTTTTTAAATACTTAACGCCACCTTCGATATTTTGTTCAGGGTCAAACGCATCAACAACCCCTAAACCCTTTGCGGTTTGAGGCATAAGTTGCATTAAGCCCATAGCGCCGCATTTAGATTTGGCATCAGGGTTAAAACCTGATTCTTGTTTAACAACGGCTTTTATAAAATCAGGATCCAAATTGTTTTTTTGCGCGTATTTTTCAATTAAATTTTCTATATTTTCTCTTGAATTTTTAAATGAAACTTTTTCAATAGAGTTTTCAGGCTTATCTTGAGCCATTTTTTCATCAAGAATATTTTTAAATTCTTTAGCAGCAGCATTATTTTCGACACTAATGTCATTTTCGTTGCCAAAAACACGATTAATGCTGTTTTCTATAGAACTTAACCTTCTTAAAGTTAAGTCGAGACCTGTAATTAAGCCCTCACTCATTTTATATAAACCTACCTCTTACCATTTTGTAAGCATAAAATGCCTTACAATATAAATATACCCTCACGCAGTGTTTGTTCTCATCAATCAAACGATGTAATTTTCCCAAAAAAATTAATCTTTAGATTAATTTTTAATTTAAAAGCCGGCAAGTGCCGGCTTGAGGTTGCTATTTAAAAGCTTTTGAAATAAAACATATTGTTCCGATTAATGCGTCTTTTACAAATTCTTGAGCAAGTTTGTTTAAAGGGCAACTGTCAATATGTTCAAATGCCAGAGCTATCGGGTCTCTTGTTCTTCTGAACGATGGCACTATATTGTGTCTGTCTATATAATCAAATTTATTTTTTATGTCATTTATATCTTCTATATAAATTGATTGTTCTTTTGCATCAAAAATTGTATAGTTCATCTGTTTTCTCTCTCTTCTAATATATTGTATTTATATAAAAAATATATATTTCAAAAAATTGCTTTTTTAATTAAAATTATGTTAATATTTCTTAATCTAAATAGCATTAAGTTAGTTAGGTAGTAGCAAAATATTTTATTTTCATGTTTTATGTTTGTAGTGTCGTGTTGTCAGATTGGGGAAATAGATGAAAGTTAGTAACATAGGAAGCACATACAAATCGGTTAACTTTGGCAGGAGTTTAAATAAAGAGGAAATAAACGGAGCATATAAAGCGGCGCAAGATGCAAGAGCTTTAATGGGCTTTCAAAACGGCAACGGTCTTTTGATTTTGCCTTCAGATAAATTGCCAAAGGGTCAAGGTGCTGACTTAAAAGAGCAGTTGGCAAGATTTTTTGACGGTGTTAAAAAACTTTTAGGTATAAATTCGGTTGAAATTTTGGATACAACAGGTGAAGCCGTTGATACTACAGTTCAAACAGCACTTGAAGAAAACGGTCTAAAAAGGTTTGCAAAATTTTCTATTCCTCAAAACCCTGAAGATATAGCAAAAGCAGTTGAAGAAGCTGCAAAAAGTGCTGACGGTTTAAGAGTTTTTGCAGACGGTGATAACGTAACAAAAGAACAGTTGCAACTCATAGAAGACACATTTAAAAAGGTTAAAGGAGATGCTTTTGACCCTAAAATGTTGATTTATGAACATAACAACAAGGCTTACCAGTGGGGTGATGATATAATCTCAAAAGTTTTTGACGGCAAGGTTATTGTAACATCATCAGACCATATGAATGATAACGGCGGCGTTTTATGGGGTTCAAAAAGTTTTGTAACAGATAGAATGAAAGCTAAGCAAGGCGATTTTATCCATGGTTTAAGACATGCCTTTAACGATGGCGATTTGGCTACTCAAATGCAAGATGGCGAGCAAATTAAAGCTGCTCAACATTTACTTGAAGAAGAACTTAAGTTGCATGATGAAGAAATTTTACATCCTGCAAGATTTGCTGCAGCAAAAAGGGCTGATGTAGCGCTATCTCAAAATTTCTATAAATACTTTGATGATATTATTCCAGGCGTGCATACTGATGTAGCAGGTTTTGAAAAAGCATATCAACAGGCTTTGCAAGAAGGTATCGGTGATAACTATTTTGATTCTCTTGCAAAAGCCATGAAGGCTTTGGGTTTAGACCAAAGCTCGCCTGAGGTTTATGAATCTGTATGTAAATACAGAAATGCACTGTTTAGCGCAGGTGCTCAAACCGTGGAAGATTTAGCACAAGTTGCTGCAGAAGACCTTGAAGCATCGTATAAAGACACTAAAAACGTTGTTCTTCAGGGGGTAGAGGCTAAAAAAGCAGCAATAAAAGCAGCAGAGGAAGAACTTGCAAGAAAAGCCGCAGAACAAAAGAAAAATATGGAAGCGCTTCAACAATTTTTAGCTACTCAGCAGTCCATTATTGAAGACGGCAAAACACTTCGAGCAGCAATGAATCCTGCTGATTTAACATTCTGTGACAGAGCCGTAAATTACGCAAGAGCTCACAAAGCTCAATTTGCCGTTGTGGGTGCGCTTGCTGCCCTTTTTGCAATCGGCGGCACTATGTATTCTTATGGTAAAGAAATTGCTAAAAAATCTGATGCTGCAAAACCAAAGCCTGATTTTGTAAACTAGATAAAAAAACTTAAGATTTGCTTTGAATAAAATATTGTAACGAGCGAGCTTATTACAAGTGCCGGTCCAAAAGGCATATAGCACAAGTTTTCTTGAGTTTTGTTTTGCATGTTTTTTAAAATAATAAAAAGGCAGATAAATAAAATTATGCATATTATCGCGACAGATGGCATAAAATATTTAAAAGAAGGTTTTATAAGTTTTGTAATAATGGCGCAAATTGGTATTAAAGCAAGCGAAACAGCACATGGGTAATTTCTTTGTTTGTAATATTTAACAAATAAAACCGGCAAGGCAAAAATCGCTTGAACTATAAGACTAATAAATATTGTTAAAATAAGCATTTTCCAACCGAAAAGCGCACCTAAACCCATTGCAATTAGTGTGTCGCCTTCCCCAAATGCCCTTGTTTTTGCAAAAATTGTGTCTATTCTTGCCATAATTTCAAATATTAAATAACCCGCCGCTATACCTAAAATACTCTCTAATAAAGTTATTGAACCTAAATTTAAGATATTATACAGCAATCCTATGGCTATTAAAATGTAAGTGTGAAAATCTATTATAACTTGTTCTTTAAAGTCTGTTATGCAAATTAGAATAAAAATTGATGAAACTGCGCATAAAAAAGCCGTTTTAAGACTTATTCCAAAATTTAAAAACATTATTAAATATAAAATAGCATTAGAAATTTCTACAATAGGATATTGAATTGAGATTGGTTGTTTGCAAAATTGGCATTTGCCCAATAAAAAAATGTAAGAAACAACAGGAATGTTTGTGTACCAGTTTAATTTTTTGCCGCATTTAGGACATTTTGACGGGGGATAAACAATGCTTTCGCCACTTAAACCCCTAAGCGCCACAACATTTAAAAAACTGCCTATACATAATCCTATAAGCCCTGCAAAAAAAGCATAAAGTGCTTCAATGCTCATATTTGTGCATACCTTTTTTTGTAATTAAGTTGAAAAGTTTGTCCAATGCTTTTTTTAGTTTTCTTGATACTTGCATTTGCGACATTTCAAGCTTTTGGGATATTTCTCTTTGATTTAAACCTTCAAAATAATTTAGAATAATAAGCTGTTGCTCGTCGTAGTTAAGTTTTTTTATAGCTTCGCTTAGAATTAGTCGATTTTCAAAGCTTGCAAGAATATCTTTTTGGCTTTCATCAACCAGCCTGTCTCCAAGGGTAGATGTTCCGTTTTCTTCATTACCCAATATTTGGTCTATTGAAATTGCGGTTGTGCGCCTGTCTAATTCATAAACTTCTTCTATTTTCTTTTCGCTCATTTGAAGTGCCTGAGCGAGTTCTTTATCTGAAGGTGTTGTACCCAGTTTTTCGGTTAACTCTAAGGTTATTTTGTGTACACGATAAGAAAGCTCTTTTATTTCCCTTGGTGCACGTATGATTGTGCTTTTATCCCTTAAATAATGACGAATCTCGCCTGTTATCAGATAAGTTGCGTAAGTTCTGAAATTTGAACTTATTTCAGGCTTAAAAAGGTCTATTGATTTAATAAGTCCAACGGCGCCAACTTGTGTAATATCTTCAATAGGGTCGGTTGAACGCCTTGCAAGAGAGCGGGCAACTTTTTTAACAAGCGGCATATAAGCTAGAACAATAAGTTCACGCAGATGCTTTTTTGTGGCTTCATCTTCTGTGGCTTTGTATTCTTCAAGCCACTGCGAGACTCTGTTTTCAGGGTCAATTATGTCGTTTGTGTTCAAAAATTCCTGTGCCATACAAGTATTCCGTTTATTTTTTTACCGCAAATTCAGAATCCAGCCTTAAAAATACAGGTTGAATTTCTGATTTTTCGATAAGCTTGCCTGATTTTAACATTTTTGGCGTTAAGCTATCAAGTTTTATATTAATGTCAATTTTTAACTGACGTGCCATACTTGTTGCAATGTTTGGACAATAAGGATAAATAAGAACTGCCACTTTGCACATAAGGTCAAAAATTGAATATAGAACCTTGCCACACTCGTCCATTTTGCCTTCTTTAGCTAAAGTCCATGGTGCATTATCGTTTACAAATTTATTTGCCTCATCAACAAGGGCAATAATTTCTCCTGCGGCTTCAGCTATTTCAACTCGGTCAAAGTGATTTTTCACTTTTTTAATTGTGTCCATAGATGCTTGTGTTAAGGTGTTTTCACAGATATGTTCTTCTAAAATATTTCCATCAAAGTATTTGCACAACATATTTAAAGAACGGTTTAAAAGATTGCCCATATTATTTGCTAAATCTGCATTTACGCGTTCTTTAAAGTCATCATCGGAGTAGTTACCGTCTTTGCCTGAGGGTGCGCTAACACACATAAAGTAACGAAAAGCATCGCTTTCTTTTAATTCAAAGGCATCCATTACGGTTTTTGGCGAGATGACATTGCCTGTTGATTTTGACATTTTATTTTTATCTATTGTAATCCAACCATGGGCATAAATTGTTTTAGGCAGCTCAACATCAAGTGCCATAAGGATTGCAATCCAGTATATTGAGTGAAATTTTAAAATATCTTTTCCGATAATTTGGAAATTCGCAGGCCAAAAAGTTTTGAATTTTTCATCACTTTCGCCATTTGGATTGTACCCTAGAGCTGTAATATAGTTGCTGAGTGCGTCTATCCAAACGTAAATTACCTGTGTCGGGTCGGATTTTACTTCAATACCCCAGTTTACGTTGGTTTTTGCGCGAGAAACAGAAATGTCTTCTATGTTTTCAAGCTGGTTTAAAACCTCGTTTGCCCTGAATGAAGGCATAATAAAATCAGGGTTTTCTTTAATATGCTTAATTATTGCATCTTTGTATTTTGTTAATTTAAAGAAATAATTTTCTTCGCTTACAAGCTCAGGTTTTTTGCCATGTATTGGGCAATTACCGTTTTCATCCAAGTCTTTTGGGCTTAGAAAACTTTCGCAACCGCTACAGTATAAACCTTCATATTTATGCTTGTAAATATCACCTTTTTTAAGCAGTTTTTCAAAAATTTCCTGAACGATTTTTGTGTGTTGTTCATCTGTTGTTCTGATGAATTTATCGTAATTAATATCTAAAAGCTCCCAAGAGTCTTTAAATTTTTGAGAATTTTCATCGCACAGTTCTTTTGGTGAAATACCAAGTGTTGCAGCGGTTTTTTGGATTTTTATGCCATGTTCGTCTGTTCCTGTTAGGAAAAATGCCTTATCTACTCTTTGTTTAAAGTGTCTAAAAAGTACATCCGTTAATATTTTTTCAAAAGCATGGCCTATGTGTGGTGCGCCGTTAACATAGTCTATTGCTGTTGTTACCATAAATTTATTCATAATTTTGTTCCTGTTTCCTGTTTAAGAAAATTATACAATGAACATTAAAGTGCGTAAATAAGCTCTTTTGCGTATGGTTTTGTAGTGCTTATTTTAATTGCTTGATTGGCAGAATCTATTGCTTCATTTAATTTTTCATCTTTAACATCATTATAGTGTAGCGTTAAAATTGTTTCGCCGAGTTTTACTTCATCACCTGTTTTTTTATTTAAAATACAGCCGGATGAAGGGTCTATAGAGTCTGTTTTTTTGTCTCTGCCTGCACCTAAAAGTTTACAGGCACGAGCTATTTTGAGCGCATCAAGTTCTTCTATGTAGCCGTTATTTTTTGCCCTCAATTCATATTTGTTTTTTGCCTGTTTAAACAGGTTGTAATTATTTACAATATCAGGGTTTGCACCTTGATAAGATATAATTTTTTTAAATGTTTCAAGTGCAAGACCTGAATTAATAGCGTTGTCAATTTTTTCTTTTGCTTCTTCTTTTGTTTTGCAAAAATCGCCTGATATTAGTGTTTTTGCTGCTATTTCAAGAGTAACATCGTAAAGGTCTTGTTGGTAGTTTCCTTTTAAAAACTCTATGCTTTCAATAATTTCAAGGCTATTGCCGATGTGTGTTCCTAAAGGTTGCTCCATAGAGCTTATTATTGCAGATATTTTACGTCCTAAAAGTCCGCCTGTTTCAATCATAAGTTTTGCAAGTTCAACCGCTTCTTCTTTTGTTTTAATGAAAGCGCCCGAGCCGTATTTAACATCTAAAACTATTGAGTTTGCTCCGCTTGCAATTTTTTTAGAGACAACAGATGCGCAAATTAATGATTTGTTATCTACTGTTGCGGTTACATCTCTAAGCGCATAAATTTTCCCGTCAGCAGGAGTTAAATTTGGACTTTGAGAGGATATTGCGGCATTAATTTCTTTAATTTGCTTCATAAACTCGTCTTTTGACATTTCGCATTTAAAATTCGGTATTGATTCAAGTTTGTCAACTGTTCCGCCTGTATAGCCCAAGCCTCTGCCGGATAGTTTTGCACAAGTTACCCCAAGGCTTGCCAAAAGTGGTATAAGAACTATGGTTACCTTGTCGCCTACGCCGCCTGTTGAGTGTTTGTCTGCAACAAAATTACTTATATGAGAAAAATCAAGAACTTCCCCCGAGTCGACAAAAGCTTGTGTCATCCAAGCGGTTTCTTCCTTATCTAATCCTTGAAAGCAAACAGCCATAAGCCATGCAGACATTTGATAGTCTTCTATCTCGCCTTTTGTATAACCTTGAGTTAGAAAATATATTTCTTCTTTTGTATGTTTTTTGCCTTCTTTTTTCTTTTGGATTAAATCAACTGCTCTCATCTTTACTCCTATTTGTGGTACGGTTCGTTGTTTAAAATTCTGTATGCTCTGTATATTTGCTCAATAAGTATGAAAGTTGCTTCTTGGTGTAGGAATGTAAGTTTCGACATTGAAAATTTAAAATCTGACATTTTTCTTACTTTCTCATCCAGTCCTTGTGCTCCGCCAATCAGGAATAAAATTTCATTTGCTGCGCCTGATGTTTCTATTTCTCTTAATTTTTGAGCAAATTCAATACTTGATAACATTTTACCCTCTATTTCAAGGGTGACAATATAGGTTTGTGTTTTGTTTTTCAAATATTCAAAAATATTTGAAACTTCAAGAACCTCTACTTTATTTAGGAGTCTTTTTTTAAATTCTTCAACTCCAAGTTTGAAGTAAGGTTCTTTAATTTTGCCTTCCAAAATAATTTTTATATTCATTAAACTATTTCTTTGTAACCGTCAGGGTTGTTTAAAAGGTCATAGTTAATTTCGTTTTCGTTATCTGCAATTATTGCTGCTACAACAGCATCTGATGCTACGTTAACTGTTGAGCGCAACATATCTGCAAGTCTTTCAAGCGCAAACAGGAATGAGAAACCTACAACCAGCTGATCAGGTGTCAAACCGATGCCGTTTAAAACAAGCGCTATTGTAATTAAGCCTGCTCCGGGGATGCCTGCTGATGTAGATGATGCAATCATTGCAAGTAGAGCAATTTGAATAATCATGCCAAGTGTAAGTTCAATACCATATGCTTGAGTCAAAAAGATAACCGCAACTGTTTGTACAAGTGCTGTTCCGTCCATATTAAGTGTTGCACCTAAGGGAAGAACAAAAGAACAGATTTTATTTGATATACCTCTTTTCTCGCAGCATGTAATTGTTAAAGGCAGGGTGGCAGAGCTTGATGCTGTACCAAAAGCTACCATAATAGCTTCAGTTATTGCAGTGTATAGTTTTCCGACAGGAACTTTTGAAAATATTTTCATTAAAAGCGGATAAACAATAAAGAATTGAATTGCAAGTCCCAAGCATATTACAAGGAAATATTTCCAAACTTCAGAGAACATATCCATACCAAAACTTGCAACAGAACTTGCAGTAAGTGCAAACACACCGGGTGCTGCAAGGTACATAATCCAGTCGGTAACTTTCATTGTTGCTGCAAAAACGCTTTCAAAAAATGATACTACCGGACGATTTATTTCGCCGACTTTTGCAAGTGCTATAGCAAAGGTTAAAATAAATACAATTATAGGTATCATCTGCCCGCTTGATAGAGAATTAAACGGATTAGACGGTATCATATTTAAAATCATACCTGCCATATTAGCTCTTTGTTCTGCAATGGCACTTGAAACAAAACCTTGAAGTTGTTGCGCGACCTCAGGGTTGATGAAATTTTGAGCGCCGACTCCCGGTTTAAATATTAAAGCTAAAACAGTACCTATTGTAACTGCGGCAAGGGTAATAAGGAAATAATAAAATATCATTTTTTTGCCGAATTTAGCAAGTTGTTTGTTGTCGCCGATGTTTGAAACACCAATTATTATAGCGCTTATTACAAGCGGGATTACAACCATCTGAATAATGTTAATAAAACCTTGACCAATAAAACTTAAAACCTTGTTAATAGTCGGGTAACTATCGGCAGGAAATAAAATTCCAACCACAATACCTGCAATAAGACCGAAAAATATATGCCAATTCCTCTTTATACCAAGAAGAATTGCTATTAATATTTGCATATGTATTCCCATTTTATTAATCCTTATACGCTATTTTTGACATTAAATTAATATTACAACTATTTTTAAACTCTGACAATACATGTTATGTTGTACTTTTAGTTTTGGGCCTTTTATTAAAAATTCAACCGTTTGGAGGATTTATGTGTGCTTTGAATAAAGCAAAATCAATTTAACCCGTTAAAATTAAAAGTAATTGTATTTTATTTTTTAATCAAAGGACCCAAAGGAACATTATGTTCAAGCAAAAAACTCCGGATAATTCTCATACAGGTTCAAAAAAAGAGCCGGATAATTCAATGCAGCTTGCGCAAGCTGCACATCAGAGGTATCTTTTGCATTCTTCAAGCGAAGATTTAACTACTGCTATAAATTATTACATTGAGGCCCTTAAAAATAATCCCGATACACCTAGTGCATATTTTAGACTTGCAAGTCTCTTGCATGATAACGGTCAAATCGGTATTGAATCTGCAATAGAACAATGCAGAAAAGCTGTTGAAATAGATTCAAAAAATCCTAATGCACATATGTATTTAGGGTATTTTTTGTCTTTAAAAGGTGAATTTGAAGAAGCCAAGGAACAATTTAAAGTCGCAATAAAACTAAACCCTCTGAAGTCTTCAAGAACAAGACTTGTGCTTGCACTTACTCTGCTTGAGAAAAATAGAACCGAAAAATCTTCTTTTGCAGATTTTTACTCTGCACTTTACTATATTTTCTCAGGTTCTGTTTTATTCTTTTTTGACAAAGCAAGTATTAAGATGTTCTTTAAAAATATGCTGGATGATATTAGTTTTATAAAATATCGTGCTTTTGGAGAGATTTTAGAAAAAACAAATCAGGACAAAAATGCGTATACTCTTTATGCTGATGCTCTTGATAAAACTAAAAACAAATCAGTATTTTACGAGAGAATGGCGCAAATTGCCAAAAAGAAAAAACGTTACGATGTTGCGCTTGAGTGTTATCAAAATTCTGTAGTGCTTTCAAATTCTAACCCTATGAGAGTTGTAAGCGCTATTGAATTTATGGAAGAATTTTATCCTGAAAAAACAGATGAACTTATAGATTTGTATACCATTTTGACAAATCAAAACCCCAATTTGCCAAGATGCTATTATGAATTAGGACATTTATATCTCAAAAAAGAAGATAAATTTAATGCTGTAAATGCTTTTAAATTGGCGCTACAGTATGATAAGGAAAATCCTTTCTATTTAAATTCCTTAGCATTTGCCTATGTCCAACTTGAACAGTATGACAGTGCTATTGAACTGTATCAAAAAGCTTTAAGTATTAATCCTGATAATGAGTGGTCAGCAGTTGTGGCACAAGCACTTGCCGCTATTTATCATCAAATAAAAGGTAACTCGGAAGCTGCTATTTCAATGTTGCAGAATGCGCTTCTTTTAACAAAGGATAAGGCTCAAATTTATCAGGCCATTGCTGATATTTATTACGATATTGAAGATTTAGATAAAGCTATAGAATATTATAATCATTCGCTCGACGGTAATTGTGATAATCCAAAAGCGTACTCTCGTCTTGCAATGGCTTATTGGGAAAAAGACTATATTGAAAAAGCCATAATATATTATTCAAAAGCAATAGATTTAGACCCTGAATATGATATTGCATATAATAACTTAGGTGTAATATTTTTAGACGGATTGGGTGATGCAAAGCGTGCGTTGGCGTATTTTGAAAATGCAGTGGATATTAACCCGAATTATGTGCTTGCGCATTTTAATATCGGACGTGCATATGAAACTATGGGTCAAAAAATTGATGCTGCAAAAAATTATCAGGTAGCACTGAATTTAAATAAAATTAACCCCGAAGTAGACTCTCAAATGATTGAAGATATGCTCTTTAAGTTATTTGAAACATAATTAATTGCCTTATGAAAAAAATTTTTGAATTTTTTAAAAACACAACAGTTAGAATTATAAGTTTATTGTTGCTCGTATTATTTATACTGAGCGTATTTTTGTTTTTCGACGCTTATGTAAGGCAAGTTAAAAAAGGCGTCAGTTTTTACTGGGTTTACAGGGGGGATAAATACTATAAGCACAATAGAACCCAAAGGGCAATAGACTGTTATAAAAAAGCACTTGCATATTATCCTGACCATTATCGCGCAAGGTATAATCTAGCAAATATTTACGTTGTTTATGAGGATTATTATTCCGCCCTAAATCAATATGCCAATGCACTTGAAATAAAGCCTGATTTTATGATAGCGCGCATTGATTATGCTCTTGTGCTTTCAAGTGCCACATTTAACCATGACAGGGCGATTGAGGAGTATCAAAAAGCTATAGAGAAAAAGCCAAAATGGGTTTATATTCCGTTTTTTATAAATAACAGAAAAACATATAAATATAATACAGGGATTGCATATTATAATATGGGTCTTGCGTATCGCGCAAAATCATTATTGGTGGGTGAAAATAAATTTTCGGCAAGACAGTATTTGTATGATGCTATAGATGCTTATAAAAAAGCATTAAAAAACATTAAAAATTATGAAATATATTATAATTTAGCACTTGCAAACCAACTTTTAAAAAACAATGAGGAAGCAGGAATAAACTACTGTAAGGCAATAGAACTTGCTCCGCTTAGATATGAGGCGCATTATAATCTTGCAATCTTATTAAGAGATATGAAATTATACAGAGATTCTCTTGAGGAGTTTAAAAAAGCAGGCCTTATACTTGATACCGATGGGGACAGCATAAAAACACGCTATATTTACGATGTTTTATCTGATGTTACCCAAAAAATGGTACAACAGGGTGATTATAAATATCTTGTGGAACATATCGACGAAAAGGGTCACAAGGACGGCTATAATCAGGCAGAATTAACATATATAGGCGGAAAGCTTGTTGTAAGCGACGAGTATGATCGTGCCGTACTTAAAAATTTTAGAACCTGTTCTGCAAAGGTGCATTTTGATACACTAGACGAGGAGTAAAAAATGGATTATAAAATATTTTATAATTTTATGTTGAAACTTACCTCGGTTTTTGAGAAATCAAAATGCAGGAGTGATTTTGTACAGGGGCTAGAGAGTGCCTTTGCAAAAGTATTACAGGTGGACAATATTAAAATATATACATTGGATGAGTTCTCATACACTCTTAAAGATTTTGAAAAACCCTGGGAAAACTTAACAGACGATTTTCAAATACAGAAATTACAAACAGTTTTGAATTCTTTTGTAGGTGCAAAAGAATTTGCAAAGCTGGTAGATAATATTATTTATATACCTATTTTTGAAGATACAAAAATTATAGGTGTTTTAAAAATTTCATTAGATAAAAAAATTAAACATGATAACGACTTTTTTAACATTGTGCAGTTGGTGCAAAAACAAATTTCCTATGCGGTTTTAAATTTTAAATCCGGCGAGAAAATGAAACTTAATACAAAGTTTTATCAAACCATAAGAAATATAGCTAAAATTCTTGAAACGCAATATGAATTAAGCTATATCCTGCCAATTTTAGGCGAGATGATAGACAGTTTTATTTACGAACATTTAATTTATATATTTATAAAGAATAAAAATAAAAAAGAATTTAAACTTGTTTGGCCCGCCAATATTAAAGATACAAAGATTTACGAGTATTTGGAAACCCTTACTCCAAAATCGGGAGTAATAATTGAGCGGGAGGGTAAAGTCGGCATTTTTCCTCTTTTAAGTGAGCAAAAGCTCTTAGGTGCGGTTGTTGCGTATAATCCTTTTGATAAATTAAATGAAAATGAGATAAGTTATCTTGATGAAATATCAAAACAAGCGTCAATTACTATTGAGCGCGCAAGTGAGTATATGAAAACACTAAAAGATGCTACTCTTGATGCTCTTACGGGTCTTAATAACCGTCATCAGTTTGCACTGCGTCTTAGCGAAGAAACTGCAAGCGCAAAAAGACAAAACACGTCATTATGCTGCATTATGACTGACATAGATTTCTTTAAAAAAGTAAACGACACATACGGGCATGCTGTAGGGGACTGCGTTTTAAAACAAGTTGCAAAAACAATAAAAAAAGAACTAAGGGAAAATGACATCCCATCGCGCTATGGCGGAGAGGAATTTGCCATACTTTTGCCACATACAACTCTTGAGGAAGCCCAACTTGTTGCACAAAGGTTAAGAGGCGCAATAGAAAAGAAAAAAATCAATATTGAAGATTATAATATTGAAGGTGTAAAACAACTTGGTGTAACAATTTCAATAGGTGTCAGCTTATATGACAAGAAAATGAAAGAACCTCAACAGCTATATCAAAATGCTGACAAAGCACTTTATGAAGCTAAAGAAAGTGGTAGAAACAGAGTTGTTGTCTATCATGGGCAATAATTATTAACTTTTGTAAAATTATTAAAAAAAACTAACCTCGGAATATATATTGATTTTATTTTTAAAAAATGTAATACAATTAGAATAGCAAATATTTGAGGTTTGTTATGATAAAAACAAAATCCCAAAGGTCTTATCTTAAAAAAGCCCTGAAAATTAAACACCATGGGAGACTTTATTTTGTTAATAGGGCTAAATTAAACTTTGTACTCTCTAAAATAGGTATATGCAAGAAGTTTGATTTTTTAAATGAGGACTTAAAAGATTTCCTGTCTAAAAATAAGCTTCTATATACCGAATTTTTGTATCATGTGAGTGATAGTGTAAGAGTTTTTGATAGATAGAGGATACGAATATAATATGCAGGCTTCTTTGCTATAGGCAAATATTGTTTGTTGTTGCCTTTTTATGTGTTATTTTTTAGTATATTAAGTTATGTTTAAAAAATTTTATACATGGTGTTACAAAATTACTTTTTGAATATAATGGTAGGGCAAAATTAATTAGTACTTTTGGATTATTTTTTAACTTGAAAGGATTTGAAATTATCTTTGTGCTAAGATTTTGCATGTATGGTAGTAAGTATTAAAGGAATTTAAAAATGGCTTTACCAAATGTCGCATATTTCTCAATGGAAATAGCATTAGACCAGTCATTAGCAACTTATTCAGGTGGTCTTGGATTTTTAGCTGGTGCTCACATGCAATCTGCAGGCTACCTTCAAATGCCTATGGTCGGTGTAACAATGTTATGGTCGTATGGCTATTATGATCAACGTATTAACCAAAACGGCGAAGTCGAAGTGGCTTATATAAGAAAGCACTATGACTTTTTAACGGATTTAAATGTTTATACAACTGTTAAAGTTTTCGGCGAAGATGTTAAAGTTAAAGCATACAGGGTTGAAGGCGATTTATTTGGTTCTTGTCCTGTTTATCTGTTGACAACAGATATTGATGGTAATTCTGAATGGGCAAGAAGAATTTCCCATAAACTGTATGATGGCGACGAAAAGATTCGTATTGCTCAGGAAACAATTCTCGGTATCGGCGGTGTAAGAATTCTTCAAGAAGTAGGTTATCCGTTCGACGTGGTTCATATGAACGAAGGACATGCTCTACCTGCTGCATTTGAACTTTTAAGACAATTTAACGGCGATTTAAATGCTGTTAAAAAGAAAACCGTATTTACAACGCATACTCCTGTTGCAGCAGGCAACGAAGTTCACTGGGTAGATACATTGATGGAAGGCGGTTTCTTCGCAGGTTGTCCTCGCGATAAAGCAATTGAACTCGGTGGTGAAAACTTCTCACTAACCGTTGCTGCTCTTAGAATGTCAAGAGTTGCAAACGCTGTTTCTCAGCTTCACGGTTTAGTTGCAAACAAAATGTGGGATTGGGTTCAAGGCAGATGTCCTATCCGTGCAATTACAAATGCTGTTAACCAACACTATTGGCAAGACCCAAGAATTGCCTCTGCTGAATCTTTCCAAGAATTATTAGATGCTAAGAAAGAAATGAAAAAGGATTTATTCCAATATATTTCTGACACTCAAGGTAAGAGATTTGACCCCAATGTTTTAACTATCACTTGGGCAAGAAGATTTGCAGATTACAAACGTGCTTGGTTAATTTTAATGGATAAACCGCGTATCGAAAAACTTTTGAACGAAAACAAAGTTCAATTAATCTTTGCAGGTAAATTCCACCCTGACGATACAATGGGTAAAGAAATGTTCAACAAAATACTAAAAGAATCATACAATATGAAAAATGTAGTTGTTCTCCCGGGATACGAACTTGCTTTATCGGCAAAGCTTAAAAAAGGTTCTGATATATGGTTAAATACACCGCTAAGACCTTTTGAAGCTTCAGGTACTTCAGGTATGTCAGCTAACCTAAACGGCGCATTGCACTTCTCAACTTATGACGGTTGGACAGTAGAAGGTACATTCCCTGGAATTAACGGTTACACGGTTGAGTATCCGGGCCTTGATGATGATATTCCATGGGAAGAAAGACACTGGAAAGATCACCAATGTGTAATGAACACATTGGAAAATGAAATCATTCCTACATACTACAACAATCCTGACGAGTGGGCAAGATTAATGCGTCAAGCAAAAAGAACTGCTGAGGCATACTTTAATTCAGACCGTATGGTTATTGAATATTATAACCGTGTATACAAACCAATTGCTCACGGTGGTTCTCAAGCAGGTCAAGATGAAGAAGGAACTGATGCTAAAATTGCAGAAAATCCAAACCTTGATGCTTGGACTTTCTCTAACATAAAGTAATTAATAAACTTTATATAATAGCGAACGGGGTAAAATATCCTGTTCGCTATTTATTTTTATGATAAAATTTTTTTATGAAGTAATAATTTGGAGAAAAAAATGGAAGCTACTAATAACAGTACAATTTCCGGTATTCGAGAGAACAGGATACAAAAATTAAATGACTTAACAGATAGAGGAATTAATCCTTATCCTTATTCTTTTGATAAAAACATATCAGCAGATGCGCTGCAAAAAAAGTATACTGACCTTGCTGCAGGTGAAGAAACACAAGATTCTTATAATGTTGCAGG
>CALUYC010000026.1 GCA_944324895.1 Candidatus Gastranaerophilales bacterium | reverse complement strand
TAAAAACAACACAAGACCATATTTTAGCATATGAATTTTATGAAAACGGTAAAAAAGAAGACATCTGCACACAAGCAAGAACTTTTAACTCCGCAAAAAAACTCTTGATAGAAGAAGGTGTAAATAAAAGCGAAATCGAGGAGGCACTGAAATTTTGGAAGTATTAGCTATAATCCCTGCCCGCGGAGGCTCTAAGGGAATAAAAAGAAAAAATTTACGCCCGATATGCTCTAAACCGCTAGTAGCATACTCAATAGAAGCCGGACTAAATTCAAAATATATTACAAAAACAGTTGTTTCAACAGAGGATGATGAAATTGCACAAGTGTCAAAAAGCTTTGGTGCACAAGTAATAAAGCGCCCCGATGAGCTTGCGCTGGATGAAACAAAAACAATTCCTGTTATGCTGCATGCGGCTAAGTATTTGGCGGACACAGAGAACTATAGACCTGATTACGTAGTACTTTTGCAACCAACTTGCCCCTTGCGTGATGCAAAATACATAGATGATGCCTTTGAATACTATTTTCAAAAAGAAAAAGAAGGCTATGACAGCTGTTTTAGCGCATTTTCTTTGGGCACGACGCATGCAAAGTGGAAAATTTTACACGACGGCAAGGCTCAAGGGCTTTACGATTACCGCACACGCCCGCGCAGACAAGACGAAAACGAGCACTACCAAATGGTTTGCGAAAACGGCGCTTTTTATGCGCTTAAATACGAAACAATGTTTGAAGTTAACGACTTCATTGGCTATAACCCAGCAATCTATATAACAAAAAGAGTTATAGACATTGACACCGAGGAAGATATTTTATGCATAGAAAAACAGCTAATGAAGAAAAATTAAACTTAGGACAAAAAATTTGCCTGAAATTAATTTCAATTTACAGGTTTTTTTCAAAATTTACGCCCTCAACTTGCAGATTTTACCCGACTTGTTCAAAATATACATATGATGCCATTAAAAAATATGGTGTATTAAAGGGCGGTTTTTTGGGACTCAAAAGGATTTTAAAATGTCACCCGTTTCACCCCGGCGGATACGATCCACTACCTTAGTCCAAAATTTCAACTTCTCCATTTTCAAGGGTAAAATACGCTTTTACAATTTTTAACTTTCCGTTCTCGTATGCGTCCTTAATTATTTTGGACTTTGCGAGCAACCTATGCTTTGCAAAGTCACAATAGTGTTTTGCAAGTTCATTAAAACAGTCTGTTCCCATCTGCATTTTTACACACTGCGCATGGCATATAAGATTTTCCAGTTCATCATTGTATAGTGGAGCACTCATTGCGTACTTCATAACACCGCAATCTTGATGTCCTAAAATTACAAGCAATTTTATCTTAAGATGCGCAACGCCATACTCAAGCGTTTCAAGTACATTAGGACCTATTGTACCTCCTGCAGTGCGCGCAACGAATAATTCGCCCAACCCCGTATCGAAAATAATTTCAGGAGATGTTCTTGAATCAGAACAGCCTAAAATCATAGCGTATGGCTTTTGCCCATCAACAAGGGTGCGCTTCATTTCATTAAAACAATGATTCTTAACGCGCGGAGTGTTATTTTTAAAGCATCGATTACCCTCAAGCAATATCTCAAGAAGCTCGTCAGCACTAAGGTTTTCACTATCTATTTTTTTCATTAGATTTTATCAAATCCTGTATATTTTCTAAGTACTTCGGGAATAATAATGTCGCCTTCTGCAGTTTGATAGTTTTCGACAATAGCAGCAAAAGTTCTACCTACAGCCAATCCTGAGCCGTTAATTGTATGGACAAATTGAACTTTTCCGCTTTCTTTATCGCGGTAGCGAATATTTGCCCTTCTTGCCTGATAATCGCCGTAATTTGAACAACTTGAAATTTCTTTATAAGTGCCGTATGAGGGCATCCAAACTTCTAAATCCCAACATTTGTTAGCTGAAAATCCAATATCTGCACTACACAGTGCTTCTCGTCTATATGGCAAATTAAGCATTTGCAACATTTTTTCGGCATCTTTTGTAAGCTTATCATGCTCATCGGGGCTTGTTTGCGGTGTAGTGAGTTTTACAAGTTCAACTTTATTAAACTGGTGAACTCTTATCAGCCCCCTTGTATCTTTACCCGCAGAACCTGCTTCGCGTCTAAAACAGGGAGTGTACGCACACATGTACATAGGCAACATATCTTCACTCAAAATTTCACCTGAGTATATGTTTGTAACAGGTACTTCTGCTGTCGGAATAAGGTATAAATCCTCATCTTCACACTTGTACATGTCTTGTGCAAATTTGGGTAACTGTCCTGTTCCGGTCATGGTAGCCGCATTTGCCATAAATGGCGGCAAAATTTCTTCATAACCTTGCTCTTGTGTATGAATATCGAGGAAAAAGTTAATAATTGCACGCTCAAGTTTTGCACCTTTTCCGCGATACAGTGTAAATCTACTTTGAGACAGTTTAACACCGCGTTCAAAGTCTACAATATTTTTTTGTTCACACAAATCCCAGTGGGGTTTAAATTCAAAATCAAACTTTCTTGGCTCACCCCATTTGTAAACTTCAACATTATCATCTTCACTTGTACCTATTGGAGTAGTTTTATCAGGGATATTAGGTATATTCAAAAGAAGATTTCTTTGTTTTTCGTCAAGTTCGTTTTGTTTTTCTTCAAGTTCTTTTATCTCGTCGCCGATTTTTTTCACTTCGGCTTGGATTTCGTCGGTATTTTTTCCTGCTTTTTTCATTTCACCAATTTTTTGAGACTCGTTTTTTCTTTTTGCGCGAAGCTCATCTGTTGTAAATTGGATTTTTCTTCTTTCTTCATCAACTTCTAAAACAGCGTCAATACTTAACTCAGGGTTTCTGCGTTTTAAAAGCTCATTAATTTTTTCAGGATTTTCTCTTATTAATTTTATATCCAGCATTTATATACCTTCTTTCTCCTTAATTTTATCCAAATACGATTTTAGTTCTTTTATTTGTCTTGGTTTAATGGGCTTATATTGCCCCTTTTTAAGCCCGACTAAGTCTATTGTAGCATGCCTGATACGCTTTAAGTGTACAACATTATGCCCAATATGTTCAATCATTTTTCTTATTTGACGATTTAAACCTTGATACAAGGTAACTTCAAGCAGTGTCTCATTTTTTGTGCGCTCAATTATTTCGCAATCACAATAGGCGATTTTACCTTTTTCTATTTCAATCCCTTGTGCCAATTTCTCTAAATCTTCAACCTTTAAAAAAGCGTCAACCGTTACCCTATAAACTTTTGCCACTTTAACAGAAGGGTGAGTGAGCTCGTACACAAGATTTCCGTCGTTTGTTAGTATTAAAAGTCCGGAAGAATCTTTATCCAACCTTCCGACAGGTTTAAGATGTGCAAGTTCGGGAGGTAAAATATCGTAAATGGTTTTTCTGCCTTTTTCATCGTCAGTTGTTGTTATATAGCCCGTCGGTTTATAAAAACGATAATATTCAAGCTTCATAACGCGCAAGGTTTTACCGTCTATTGCAACCTTGTCCTTTGTTCTTATTTCAAAACCCAATAGCGTCACAGTCTTTCCGTTAACTTGAACACGACCTGCCTCTATGAGTTCATCTGCCTTTCTTCGTGAGCAAAATCCGCTTGAAGCTATGTACTTATTTATTCTCATAAATTACCTTAAAGTTAAACCTGCAACAGATTTTACAAGACCTTCCCTGATTTTTGTCATTTCTTTGTCTATAACTTCATCAGTAAGTGTTTGATTTTCATCTTGCAAAGTAATTCTGTATGCCATGGATTTTTTACCCGCTTCAATGTGTTCGCCCTGATATATATCGAACACTTTTGCGCCTTTAAATATGTTTTTGTCCGCTATTTTTTTGATTGTTTTTAAAATAGTTTCATTTGTAACATTAACATCAACCGCGAAGGCTATATCACGAGTAACAGGTAAGAATACAGGAAGTTTTTTATATTTAACAGTAGTTTGAGAAACAGCTCCCAGTATTGCTTCCAGATTTAACTCAAAAACAAACAAATCTTGGTTAAATTTCATCTCATCTTTTAATATTGGGTGAATTTTGCCAACATAACCAAGCTCTATAAAGTTTTTACCCATAAGGGAAATTTTTGCACTTTGCGCAGGGTGCATAAATTCATACTTCTTAGCGTCTTCTTCGCTAAAAGGTGCAAAGACAATTCTTTTTGTTAAATTTAATTGAGCAAAAAGGTTTTCTAAAACCCCTTTTATTGTATAAAAATCAACAGGAGTTTTATCTCTCCAAAGTTCATTATTTACACTGCCAAAAATCGCACCACTTAATTTTCTTTGCTCAACAACACCTGTATTATCTTCATCAGGCTGAGAATTAATAAAATAGGTTTTTCCTATTTCATAGAACCTAAAGTTCTTTTGTGCGTTATCAAAATTATATTTTACAACATTTAAAAGATTGGGCATAAGTGCTTGTCTTAGAGTTGTGCAGTCTTCACTCTGCGGATTTTTTACCCTGACAGATGTTTTTTCATCCAGCTTTTGTTTGTATGTTTTGTATAAAGCATCACCAACAAGAGATGATGTAACAATTTCATCAAAGCCTGAGCCTAAAAATAGCTCGTTGATTTTTCTTAATGTTCTGCTTTCAAAGCTTATATTTGCTCCTTCGTCAATTTGTGGCAAAAGAGGAGTAATTTTATCGTATCCGTCAATCCTTGAAACTTCTTCAATTAAATCAATTTCACGATAAACATCGTTTACCCTGCAACTTGGAACCTTAAATTTTGCAGCAGCTTCGTTTTTACCCAAAAGCTCAAAGCCCAAATTTTCAAGTATTTCTATTGAGCGTTCCTGAGGAATATCTATACCTAAAATTCTTTTTATTTCGCTATTTCTTAAAGTTATTTCAATGTTAGGCGCACTTGATGTACCTATTTCAACCATGCCTTCGACTTTTGCATTTGCATATTTTTGCAAAAGCTCAGCTGCTCTAAATTGTGCATATCGAACAAGTTCACTGTCCACACCGCGCTCAAATCTTGCGCTTGCTTCAGAGCGATAGCCTACAGAACGGGCAGATTTCCTATTTGTATGTGATGTAAAGTGTGCAGCTTCAAGTGCAATGTTTTTAGTGTTATTGTCAATTTCAGAGTTTAAACCCCCAAAAACACCTGCAATACAGACGGGTATGTCTTTTTTTGATATAACTACACTTTGTTTTGTCAATTTTCTTTCTGTTTCATCAATGGTAACAAGGCTTTCACCCTCATGAGCATATCTGACACACAGATATTTATCCAGCTTGTCATAATCAAACGCATGCAGAGGTGTACCGTATTCTAAAAGAATATAGTTTGTAATATCAACAACATTATTTATTGCGCGCATTCCGCAAGCTTCAATTCTTCTTTGCATAAAAGCAGGTGAAGGCTTAATTTCAATATCCTTTAAAACCCCTATTGAATAATATTTGCAGGTTTCATCATCAATAATTTCAACTTTAAAATCGTTTGTTTTCGGAAGCTGAGGGAGTTCTTTAGGGTTAAATTTTAATTTCCTGTTAAATAATGCACTTACCTCGCGCGCAATGCCGATAACAGACATTTGATCACCCCTGTTAGCAGTGGGTGCAACATGAAATATAATTTCCTCGCTTAAGTTCATAATTTTTTCAAGAGGCTCGCCCAAAGGAATTGTGTCGTAGATTCGATTTAAAATAAAAATACCATCTTCATCCTGCAAGCCTTCAAGGCCTAGTTCGTCACAAGAGCATAGCATACCTTGAGATTCAACCCCGCGGATAACTGCAGGGGTCAGCTCAAATAATTCACCTGTTTTTCTTGAAAAAACTTTTGAACCGACACTTGCGTAGGGGATAATTTGTCCTTCTTGAATATTTTGCGCACCACAGACAACCTGTTTTGTAGCATTGCCGGTATCAACGGTAACAAGATGTAACTTGTCAGCATTCGGGTGATTATCAATTTTAATGATTTTTGCAGTAATTATATTTGTAAATTTTGGTTTTTTATATTCAATATCTTCAACCTCTAAACCGCTCATTGTAAGCTTATGAGCAATCTCTTTAGGTTCTATGCCGCTTAAATCAACAAATTCGCTTAACCACTCGTATGAAACTTGCATTTTTAATCCTCATTTTAAACTTTTTAACAAGAATATTTTAGTACAAAAAAGTTAAAAATAAAGTATTGGGGCTAAATTACAATTTCTTTTTCGTTTTTATAAATAACATACCCTAAAACCCCGCCCGGTGGTTTTTTTAGGTTTTTTCTTTTTGTATAAATTATTGACGCTTTTGTGGAATTTTTCATAGGTGAATTTTCTTTTACAAGTTTTGCGGCAAACTCCAAAACTTCTGCCGGAGGCGTTTTTTCAACATTTTTAGCGCGAAGTAAAACATGCGAAGACGGGCAGTTGTATGCATGAAACCAAATATCCTCACCAAGCGCAACTTTTGAAATAAGATAATCATTTTGTTTGTTATTTTTACCCAAAAAGAGCTCATAGCCCATAAAATCGTATTTTTGAAGTTCAATTTTTTCTTGTTTTTTGGATTTTTTCTCTTTGATTAATCCGCATAATTCAAGCTCGGAGGTTATTTCATCAAGTTCTGTATATGTTTTTGAGTTTTCAATACTGAACAAAATTTCATCATAATAAGATTTTTTTTCTGTAGCCTCATCATATTTTTGTTTTTGATATTCATAAGCACCTTTGGCCTTAGAATAAAGCTTGTAGTAGTTTTGAGCATTTTGAGAAGGCGTAATTGTATCATCCAGCGCAATTATAATACCATCCGGAGTCAAAAATGATTTTTCACCCTGTTTTATTAAATAGATATATTGAAAAATTAAGTCACCTTTTTGCTTATAAGCCTGTGCCTTTTGCTCGTTTGGCACATTGTGTAATATATTTGCTAACTTTTTTAGCTCGGAATTTAAAATTCTTAAAAGCACGTTTTGCCTTTGGGCAAAAATATCTCTAAACATTACATTTGCAAAATATTCATCTAACGCAACGTTAAAATCATCCCCTTGCCAAAGCTCTAAAAGCGCACTTGTATCTTGCAAAGAAACAGTCTTTTGTAGGTTTTCAAAAAGTTTTTCATCCGACTCGCTTTTGTTTTTTATAATCTTTAAAAGGGGTTCGCAAAGCATATAGTAGTGTTCCGATAAGGACTTTACATCTTTATTAACAGAACAAAATGCACCATAACTTGTTTTTAGAATATCGGTTTTTGTTTGTTTTGGCGGATAAATATACGGAATACCGCCATAAACCTCACGAATTGAACTTTTTTCTGGCGAAATATTATGTGCGCTGCCCAAAATGATTTTTGAACGATAATCGTACAAAATAACATTTGAGTGTTTACCCATTATCTCAAGCGCGAAACACAAATTCGCAAGTTGTCCGATTTCATCATAAACTTCAAAATGAAACTCCAAAATTCTTTCATAATCAGGAATTGTAATTTCTTTAATTCTTGCACCTTCTATGTATTTTCTAAGTTGCATGCAAAACATTGGCGGGCTTTTTGGATTTTCAAGCGCACGCATGGAAAAAGTTTTTTGACTAATAAAGCAAATATGCGGATACTTTGGGTTTATATTAATATAAAGTTTTCGACTCTCGCCATTTGATCGTAAATTTAAAATAATTTCCCTTCTGGATGGCTGCTGAACCTTTTGCACAGAAGCATTTTTCAGAAAGTCATAATTAACGTTAACAAAATTTTTTAAGCTTAAAGAATCAAAACTATGCATAACAGAAATTATTGTAATATAATTAAAACAATTATGAAATGCTATTTTTTTGGAACATTCAACCCATTGCATAACGCTCATCTTGAAATTGCTAAAAAAATAAAAGAGCAGTTTAACTTTGATGAAGTTATCTTTGTTCCGGCATATGCTCCGGCACATAAAATTCCTGACACAACACCATCTGACAGGCTTTTTATGGCACAATTAGGCGCAGGCAGAAAAAATGTTGATGATATTGAATATTTCCTGCCTATTCCAAGCTACAGTTATAATACAATTTTGGAACTAAAAAAAAGAGATAAAACCGAAAAAATTAATTTTATTATGGGTTATGATTCATTTATAAAAATCGAAAGTTGGAAAAACCCGCAAATATTAAAAGAAAACGTTAATTTTATAATTGTACCGCGCAGGTGCGAAAATATTACAGATGTTTCGTTTGAACATTTAAAACAAAGGGGTTGGAATTTTCAAATTGCAAATATAGATTTTATGAATATTTCATCGATTATGATAAGACAGAAAGTTCAAAACGGTGAAGAAATAACAAGTTTTGTACCTAAAAAAATAGAGGAATATATTTATGAACATGGATTGTATAAAAAGCAAACTCAAAGAGTGCTTAACTGAAGAAAGATACTCTCACACACTGGGCACTGCGCATTGTGCCATAGAACTTGCAAAAAAATACGGTCTTGATGAACAAAAAGCATTTTTGGCAGGACTGCTGCATGACTGCGCCAAATGCAAAAGCAATGATGAACTTTTAAAAATAATAAAAGAAGAATTAAAAAATATTGACGAAGGTGAATTGCAAAATTATAAAACACTACATGCGCCTGTTGGAGAATACTTTGCAAAAAAAATATACGGCATTGAAGATAAAGAAATTCTTGATGCTATTCGCTACCACACAATAGGCAGAGTTAATATGAGCCTCTTTGAAAAAATTATTTTTCTTGCCGACAAAATTGAAGTAAACACAAGGGATAAAAAATATAGCGAAGAAATTTGGAAAATTTTAAGTGACAACAACGGGGAAAAAGGTCTTGATATGGCGCTTTTCAGATGTTTTAGCGAAACAATAAAAAGCCTTGTAAACAGAGAGTTGAAAATCTGTAAAACAACCATCGATGTATATAATGAACTTCTTGATAAGGTAAAGAATATATAAAGAGAGAAAAATTTAATTTTTTTTGTATTACAATTATACTCAGGCAAAATTTTTACCATTAATCGGAGAGTATTTGAAAAATTCCAAGCTAACAACATTTATATTTTTAGCTCTTGCAGCAGGCATACTTTTTGGTTGGCTTGCGCCTGCTTGGGCAGTCAAAATGCAACCCCTTGCCGATGTTTTTTTAAAAATGGTTAAAATGATTATTGCACCGTTGATTTTTGCAACGCTTGTAGTAGGTATTGCAGGCCATGGGGATGTTAAAAATCTTGGTAAAATAGGCCTTAAAACAATAATTTATTTTGAAATAGCAACAACTTTTGCGCTGATTATAGGCCTTGTGAGTGCAAATGTACTGCAGCCGGGCGCAGGATTTGATATTGATTTAAACACAATATCCATGAGTGCGGTTGAAAATATGGAAAATGTAAAAGTCGACCACTCTTTTTCTCATATGCTTTTAGATTTAGTCCCTACAAGCATTTTTAAAGCATTGGCCGAAGGCAGCTTGCTGCAAATTGTTGTATTTGCAATATTTTTCTCGCTTGCAATTTGTGCAGTAGGTCAAAAAGCACGCCCTGTATTGGATTTTATGCAAAGCACATGTGATGTTATGTTTAAATTCACAGAATATGTTATGTACTTTGCACCGATGGGGGTTTTTGGCGCAATATCAGCTACAATAGGACAAAACGGAATAGGCATACTTTCAAGCTATGCAAAATTAATCGGCGTTACTTATCTTTCTTTGATTATCTTTGCAATGACAATACTTGTAATTGTTTGTAAAATTATAAAAGTGCCTTTTGGCGGCTTATTGAGAGCAATAAAAGAGCCATCACTTTTAGCTTTTTCAACCGCAAGCTCAGAAGCGGCATTGCCAAAGGCAATGGAGGCCATGGAGAAATTTGGTGTCCCAAAAAACATTGTAAGTTTTGTAATGCCTACAGGCTATACGTTTAACCTTGATGGCACAACCTTGTATCTTACTCTTACAACACTTTTTTGTGCGCAAGTAGTAGGTATAGACCTGAATTTTGAACAACAAATATTAATAATGCTAACCCTTATGCTGACATCAAAAGGGGTTGCAGGGGTTCCAAGAGTTTCCCTTGTTGTTTTAACAGGTACTCTGCACACTTTTGGACTACCCGTTGTTGGTGTTGCAATACTTTTAGGTATAGACCAAATTCTTGATATGGGCAGAACAACAATAAATCTTGTAGGTAACTGTATTGCAACAACAGTTGTTGCTCGTTGGGAAGACGAATTTGACTATGATAAAATGAATAAATTTATACAGTCTACAAAAACTCCAAAACACAGAAAAACTCTTGTTGAGCAAAAAAATATATTGGCCGATAAGACTATACACAAAGAGCATACTTACAGATAAACAATAAAATAAAATACTGTTATGAAAACAGTATTTTTTGATATTCAACCATACGAGGAAAAATTCCTTAAAAAAGCCGTAGAGAAACATTTTGAAGCAAAATTTATCAACTCGCCTTTGGATATAAATTATAAAATACAAGACGAAATAAAAGATGCCGAAATATTGAGCGTTTTCATTACATCAACTCTTAGTTCCGATGTACTTGAAAAATTTCCTAACTTAAAATTTATACTTACAAGAAGTGTAGGCTTTAGTCATATCGATACCAAATATTGCAAAGAACACGAAATTTATGTTTTTAATACCCCGCATTATGGTGACTACACAGTAGCTGAATACGCTTTTGCAATACTGCTATATACAATCAGGAAAATCGGGAAAGCACAAAACGACGTTAAAACCGATGATATAATCATGAACGAATACACAGGGGTTGAACTGTTTAATAAAACAATAGGCGTAATCGGAGCAGGCTCAATAGGTAAAAATGTTTTAGATATTGCAAAAGGTTTTAGAATGAATACTCTTGCATATGATATCTACCAAAGCGGTGAGTACAACTACACTACATTGGACGAATTATTTGAAAAATCTGATATTATTTCCATAAATTCCCCTCTTACAAAAGAAAATTATCATCTTATAAACAGGGAAACTATTTCTAAAATGAAAGACGGTGTAATTTTAATAAATGTCGCACGTGGAGAAATTATTGACACAGAAGCACTTTATGACGCCCTTTTAAGTAAAAAAGTAGCTTATGCCGCACTTGATGTTATAGAATGTGAAGAAATATTATGCACAGAAAACCAAAAATGCAAAGGTCTTGAAAATATAAAAGAAGCTTGCCTTGAGAAATTTTATATAAATCAAAAATTACTAACTCTCCCAAACGTAACAATAACACCGCATATGGCATATAATACAAAAGAAGCGATAGAGCGGATTTTATTTATGACAGGAGAAAATCTTTTAAGCTGTTTAAATTTTGACGCTAAGACTGGCGCAAAAAATCAGGTTTTGCTATAATTTTTTTTATGGAACTGGCAAAATACATAGAACATACTTTATTAAAACCTACTGCAACACTTGATAATATTACAAAATTGGTCGAAGATGCCATAAAATACGGCTTTTTTGGTGTGTGTGTAAACCCTGTTTATGTAAAACATGCAAAAAGTATTGCAAGCGGTACGGACGTTAAAATAGTTACTGTTGTAAATTTCCCACTTGGGGCAAACGCGGTTGATACAACTCTTGTACAGGTTCATCAGGCCTTATCTGACGGAGCAGATGAAATTGATACAGTCATAAATTTAGGTGCACTAAAAGAAGGTAACTATAAAAAAGTAACGGATGACATAAGAGCAACAAAAAACATATGTCCTGAAAACAATTTAAAAGTAATTCTTGAAACAGATTTGCTTACAAATGACGAAATTAAAAAAGCTTGCCTTGCTTGTATTAGCGGTGGTGCTGATTTTGTAAAAACATCAACAGGTTTTGTTAAAAACGGACTTGGCGCAAGACCTGATTTTGTAAGATTAATGGCGCAAACTGTTGAAAAACGCGGACTCGGTGTTAAGGCAAGCGGCGGAATTACAACAAGATTTCAAGCAAAAGAACTTATTGAAGCAGGCGCTACGCGTCTTGGAACATCAAGCGGCGTAAATATAGTAAATCCCCAAAAATAAAGAAAGGTTAAAAAATGGACAAAATTACCATACGCTCAGACAGGGATACGGATTATTCCTTTTTGTATAAAGGTGAAGAAACTATCTTAAAAGCAGGCAGTGTAATAAGCATAGCGGACGGTTTAGAGCATGTCGTGTTGCCTACTGTTGCAATGAAAATAATGAATAATTTAATTGTCATTAAGGAAGATGTAAAATGAGCAAAGACAAAATCTTAATAACTATATCCGGTCTGGATAAAGTCGGGATTGTTGCCGCAATTTCCAATACCCTTGCGCAACTAGATGTTAACATTGAAGATATTAAACAAACAATTATGCAAGACCACTTTGTAATGATGATGTTATGTGACATTACAAATTCTAAAAATTCTTTTAAAACGATTAAAGAAGAACTCATAAAATCAGGCGAAAATATCGGTATGGAAGTTTGGGTTCAAAGAAAAGAAATTTTTGATAAAATGCATACAATTTAAGGGTAAAAATGGCAGATTTTAACGAAAAAGATATTATTGAAACAATACAGATGATTAAGGTACACCACCTTGACATCAGAACAACAACACTTGCGCTTTCCCTTCGTGACTGCATAAGTGAAGATATAAAAGTTACAGGTGATAAAATTTATAATAAAATCATTAAATACGCAAAAAATTTGAAAAAATACGCGGATGACCTTGAAAATGAATTTTCAATCCCAATTATTAATAAAAGAATTGCAATTACACCAATTTCACTTATAGGTGAAAGCGCTAAAAATCCTGATTATGTCTATCTTGCACAAGTGTTAGACAAAGCAGCAAATGAGGTTGGGGTTGATTTTATAGGCGGATATTCAGCTCTTGTTGAAAAAGGCTGTACAAAAGGGGATGAGATTTTTCTTGAATCGATACCCGAAGCGTTAGCTAAAACTTCAAAACTCTGCTCCAGCGTAAACCTTGCCACATCTAAAGCAGGCATCAATATGAAAGGTGTGCTTAAAGTTGCAGATATAATTAAAAAATCAGCAGAACTAACCGCAGATAAAGACGGCCTTGGGGCAGCAAAATTTGTATGTTTTTGCAATTCCGTTTCAGATAACCCCTTTATGGCAGGTGCATACTGCGGTATTAATGAACCCGAATGCGCTTTAAATATAGGTGTCAGTGGCCCAGGAGTAGTAAGATGGGCAATAGAAAACATGCCAAAAGATGCTCCGTTGGGTGAAGTAGCAAATATTATAAAGAAAACTGCTTTTAAAATTACAACTACAGGAGAGTTAATCGGCAGAGAACTCGCTCAAAGGCTAAATATCCCCTTTGGTGTAATAGACTTGTCTCTTGCCCCGACTCCCGCTCAAGGTGATTCCGTAGCAGGTATTTTTCAAGCAATGGGTTTGGAGCAGGCAGGCGCACATGGCACAACAGCAGCCCTTGCTATGCTTAATGATGCAGTTAAAAAAGGCGGCATTATGGCATCTTCATACGTTGGCGGATTATCGGGAGCGTTTATTCCTGTATCTGAAGATGCAGGTATGATTGAAGCAGCTAAACAAGGTGTTCTTACAATAGATAAACTTGAAGCTATGACTTCTGTATGCTCTGTTGGTTTAGATATGATTGCAATCCCCGGAGATACACCAACAACAACAATAGCAGGAATGATAGCCGATGAAATGGCCATCGGCATGATTAACAAAAAAACAACTGCAGTAAGAGTTATTCCTGTGCCGAACAAAAAAGAAGGCGAGTGGGTAAAATTTGGCGGTTTGCTTGGTGAAGCACCCATTATGTCAATGAGTAAACTGGACAGTTCAAACTTCGTAAACAGGAGTGGAAGAATTCCTGCCCCAATACATAGTTTAAATAACTAAAAAACCCGCTTAAAGCGGGTTTTTACTATTTTATAATAACTTTTATATCATCTTTATTGGCATTTTGCTTGTTTGCAACAACCTGACTGTTTAAAAGTTCAACTGCTTTTGCAAGTTGCGGGTCGCGCTCTTTTTTAATGTCTTCTTCGGTTAAATCTACTTCATAATCAGGCACAATACCCTTTTTGTTTATGTCAGTTCCTGAAGGAGTTAAATATTTTTGAATTGTTATGTGCATTGCAGATCCGCCGGGCAGCCTGTTTATTTCCTGCACCAGTCCTTTACCGAAGGATTTTTTACCAACGATGGTTGCACGTTTGTTGTCTTTTAGTGCTCCGCTTAAAATTTCGCTTGCAGAAGCAGACCCGCCGTTTATAATGACAACTATAGGCTGATCGGTCAAAGTTCTGAGATTTGCTCTTGTGGTATCTTTATAACCTTCTCTATCAACTGTTGAGACAATAACTTTTGAATCCAACAGCATATCTGCAATATAAACAGCATTTGTAAGTAAACCGCCGGGATTAGAGCGCAAATCTATAATAAGCCCCTGTTTGTCACAATTTTCAATAAGTGCTTTTTCAAATTCTGCTGCTGCATTTCTGCTGATAAATGAGCTCAAACGTATGTAGCCTAGATTATCAGGAATTTTTACAAACTCCGGAGCTTTTGTTGAAACCGATTTAATTTCAATTTTTTCTCTGGTAATTTTATATGTTTTTGCAGGTTCTTTTCCGCGCTTTACAAGCAAAGTAACCTGTGTGCCTTCAGGCCCCCTTATTTGTTCTGCGGCAGCATCTACGGTTATACCTTTTGTACTTTTACCGTTAATTTCAAGAATTTCATCTTCTGCTTTAAGACCTGCACGCTCACCGGGAGTATCTTCAATAGGAGCTATAACAAGCAACTTCCCATCCCTTACGCCTATTTGGACACCAATTCCCTGTAATTCGCCTTGAATAGATTCGTTTTCTTCTTTAAAATCTTTCGGATTTAAAAATTTCGTATAAACATCATTTAAGCTAGATACCATAGATTCTATTGCAACATAGGCGTCTTCGTCATCTTTTATGACATTATCATAACGATGGCGCCATCTTGACCAGTCTTGCTCGTTATTTGTCTGATCAACAAATTTTGAATTAACGAGCTTCCAAGCTCTATCGTATAGCATTTGCGGAGTTTGAGCCAAAACGGGATTCATAAAAGAACTTACATAAAAAAGCCCAAACATCAAAACAAATATCGATACTCTTTTTAATATATCTTTCATAATCTCTCCTCTATAGTAGATATTATAACAAACTATTTTTTAATTTCCAAAAATTCTTTATAAATCCCGTATTAATTATGTATTTTATTTTTAAACCGTATAAAGTAAAATGTATAAATGAAAATTTCACAGAACAAATCTCTTTTATTGCTTGCATTTTCTTTGGTGCTGATATTTTTTATAGTCTATTTAATAGGCGTTAACATATTTGAGCCAAAGTCTTACAATTTTCTTGTGAAAGCAACAACACAAAATGCCAAAGCGTCGGATGATATTATTCTTGTTGTAATAGATGATAAATCACTGCACCAATTAGGACGCTGGCCTTGGAAAAGAACGCGTTATGGCGAAATTTTTGAATACATAACAGAACATACACAAGCAAAACAAATAGGTTATGACGCAATTATAGTAGCACCTGATACAGACAATCCGCAGTCCGACAGAGAATTTTACAATCAAATAAAAACACTGGACAAATTAAGTGCAGGCGTAGGATTTACCAATGCGTCGTTTAAAAATATTGATGAAGCATTTTATGAAAAAATGCTGTTTGAAAAAAACGAAATTAAAATTGAAGACAAAAGAAGTAAAAAATACCAAAAAGAAAGTAATTACAAAAGTTTCAGCGCCTTTCAGAAAGATTATTTAACAAACATTAAAAACCTTGGATCTGTTAATACAAATATGGATAATGACGGCTATATAAGAAAAGTCGATCAGGTTATAAACTACAAAGGCAAACTTTACCCGTCACTAGGGCTTTTAATGTACTCAAAACACACAGGTATTAAACATTTTGTACTAACGGATAAATATTTACTTGCAAAAAACAATGAATATTCACTTAAAATGCCAATTATTAATAAATACGGCATTGCGTATTCAAATATTTATTTCTACAAAACCGACGATGGCTTATATTCACACCAAAAAATATCAGCATCTGACGTCATAAATTCGCTTGAAGCAATTAAAAATGGTGAAAAGCCCATACTTGACAGTGAAATTTTTAAAGACAAAATTGTTTTTGTCGGCGCAAATGCAAACGCACAAGCATTACAAGATATTAAAAGAACACCTGTTTCGGATACCTTTTCGGGAGTAGATATTCAAGCCACAAATTTAGACAATATAATTAACAGCGAATTTTACAAAAACACGAGCGATTTATACAACATTTTAAATGTTTTACTTGTTTTCATTATAGCTTTTGTTTTGGTATGCACGCTGCCAATCCCTGTTGCACTGTTATCATGTGCGTGCCTTATGTTTATGTACTTAATTTTTGCGTTTTTTATGTACAGCAACAAAGTTGCGCTAAATCTTATACTACCTGAGATTTTCATACTTTTTGCAATAGGATGTGCTTATTCATACAGATATCTGCTTGAAGGAAGAAAAAAAGAAAAAATACAGTCTGCGATGGGCAAATATCTTTCGCGTGACGTTATGAAAAACGTCGTAGATAACATTGATTCTGTTAAACTTGGCGGAAAAAGGGCGAATGTTACAGTACTTTTTGCAGACATAAGAGGTTTTACCTCGATAAGTGAACGCTTGAGTGCAGAAGAAGTAACAAAAATTTTAAACGAATATTTTACCGCAATAGTCCCTATAATTGAAAATCATAACGGCATTTTAAATAAGTTTATGGGCGATGCAGTCCTTGCGGTATTTGGCGAACCTATTGAAAATAACCACCACGCGCTTGACGCAGTAAAATGTGCAGATTGTATGCTAAAAAAAGTTAAACTTTTACAAGAAAAATGGCTTGATGAAGGCAAACCAAAAATCGAAATAGGTGTTGGAATATCAACAGGTGAAGCATTTGTCGGAAATATAGGTTCAGAAGAAAGACTTGAATATACAGTTATCGGCGATACGGTAAATACAGCATCAAGAATTGAAAACTATAACAAGGTTTACCGCACAAAATTTCTCATAAGTCAGGAAACATTTGAACAAGTGCAAAAGCACGTTGATGTCATAAAAATACGCGAAGTAAGTATTCGCGGAAAAGCAAAGAAAATTAACATTTATGAGGTTTTAAGGCTCCTTAATGTATAATTAACATTATGGACAAGTATTCAAGTTTTGATGAAATACATAAAAAGATTATTGCCTCTTGCAAAATTGAAATAGAGCATAAATATATTGATTTTGTCGGTAAAAAAACAAATTTTTCAAAATTTATACTTACCACACTTTACACTGTTTTAAAAAAAATCAATAAAACTGAACGCCACAGAGTCGAAAAGCTAATTGCCCATTTTGAACAGTACCATATAGACTCGCTTTCAGCGCGCACATATTCAATAGAACTTTTGGTTAACACTTTTGATTATTTTAAAAAATTAATCAAACCTCAAGTAAGAATAAAGAAAAAAGAGGACATCCCCGAAACAAAAAAACCATACACTGAAGATATCTCTGAAATTGATGTGCAATTTGTGAAAGGAGTAGGCCCAAAAACTGCACCTCTATTTAACAAATTAGGTATTTACACTGTCAAAGATTTGCTTGAATACTACCCGAAACGCTATGTTGATTACCAAGGCAGAGTAAAAATTGCAAATCTTAAAATAGGTGAACAGGTTACAGTATTTGCAACAATTAAAAAAGTAAGTGCTTATTTAACTTTAAGAAGACTTACGGTCTTAAATTTAATTTTAAATGACGGTACAGGAGAAATAACTTTAAGCTTTTTTTACAAGTTAAAAAATCGCCGAATGCTTGAAAGGTACAAGGCACAATATCCTGAAGGTTCAAGCGTTATAGTTTTTGGAACGGTAAAAAAAGACACTTATACAAATAAAATTACAATAGATAAACCCGAAGTTCAGGTTATGACTTGCGATTTTTGCTATGAAGATGACGAGTTAATAAACAGTGGAAAAATTGTTCCTGTATATCCGCTTACAGAAAATTTAAGCTCAAAAACCCTGACAAATGCAATAAAAAGTGCTGTCGAAAAATATTGTGCAAAAATTCAAGACCCAATGCCGCAGTATATCAAAGACAAATTTAATCTATTGGAAAAAAAAGAAGCCATAAAAAAAATTCATTTGCCAAAAACAAGGGAAGAAGCAGATAGAGCAAGATTTAGAATAGTTTTTGATGAGCTTTTTACTTTGCAGCTCAACCTTGCACTTGTGCGTGAAGCGAACAGAAAAAATACATCAATACAGTTGAAAATCAAGCGCGACGGACTTGTAAGGAAATTTATAGAAAGTTTGCCTTTTGAACTTACAAATGCCCAAAAAAATGCAGTCGAAGAAATTACAAACGATTTAAATTCAAAAGAGCCCATGCAAAGGCTTCTACAGGGAGATGTCGGTAGCGGAAAAACCGTAGTTGCTTGCATTATGTTGCTTTGCGCCATTGAAAACGGCTATCAGGGGGCAATTATGGCACCGACAGAAATCCTTGCCACACAGCACTACAAAAATTTTATCAAATGGCTCACTCCGCTAAATCTCAGTGTAGGGCTATTCTTAGGTAAGCATGGCACAAAAATAAGAAACGAAATGTTAACCTCACTTAAAAACGGTCAAATGCATATAGCAGTAGGAACCCATGCACTTATTCAAGAAGGCGTTGAATTTGATAACTTGGGTGCAGTTGTAATAGACGAACAGCACAGGTTTGGGGTTAAACAACGCTCGAAATTATTAACAAAAGGTGAATATCCGCAAATGCTTACTATGACTGCAACCCCAATACCAAGAACTCTTGCGCTTACCATGCATGGAGATTTGGATATTACAACTATTGATGAACTTCCCAAAGGTCGTTTGCCAATTATTACAACCCTTGTAGCCGCTCAAGGTCGAAAGGAAGCTTACCAGCTTATAAAAGAACAAATTACAAAAGGGCATCAGGCCTATATTGTATATCCCCTAATCGATGAGAGCGAAACAATAAGCGCAAAAAACGCTACTCAAGAAGCTCAAAAACTGCAGAACGGGGAGTTTAAGGACTACAAAATAGGGCTTTTACATGGCAAGCTTAAAGCTGAAGAAAAAGAGCAGGTTATGCTTGACTTTAAAGAAAAAAAATATGATATTTTAGTATCTACAACAGTTGTTGAAGTTGGGGTGGATGTTCCCAATGCAACAGTTATGATTATTGAAAATGCTGAAAGATTTGGACTTTCACAGCTTCATCAGCTAAGAGGTCGCGTAGGCCGCAACGATAAGCAATCTTACTGCATTCTTGTAAGCACGTCCGCTTCAAAACAAGTCAGAAACAGATTAAAAATTATGACACAAACAAACAACGGTT
Source organism: Candidatus Gastranaerophilales bacterium (assembly GCA_944324895.1). Classification (GTDB taxonomy): domain Bacteria; phylum Cyanobacteriota; class Vampirovibrionia; order Gastranaerophilales; family Gastranaerophilaceae; genus Galligastranaerophilus. The sequence continues at coordinate 8,500 of CALUYC010000026.1, read as the reverse complement.
TCATAATAGCTCAAAAAGATTTAGAATTAAGAGGCCCCGGAGAATTCTTAGGCACAAGGCAAAGTGGAATACCGGATTTTGGTTTAGCAGACATTGTTAATGACATTGAAATACTTGAAAAAGCTCGGGAATGCGCGCTTGATTTTGTAAAAAACTACAATATAGAAGATTTTAAAGGCTTAAGAGAGGAAGTCCTTAAACACAACCTTTTTAGAGGCTAATTACAAGAGTTACTTCAAGCGGTCTAGAAATTAAACCATGAGAGGGTGGCTTCATATACATTAAAGTTTCTGATACGCTTTTTTTAATTATCTCATCAATCGGCACAGAACCTGAGCTTTGAATTATTTTCATACCTATAACTTCGCCACTGCTTGAAATTCTAATGCTTAATTTTATAACATTATTCTTTGCAAAATCATTTGAAAGCAATAAGTCATTTTGCAAATTCAGTTTGATATTTTTACCTACAAGTTGTAAAAACCTTGTATAGTTTGTTTTGTTTGCAATATTTTCGGGTACTTCCCAAGAAATTTTGTTAATTGTTGCAACCAAAGGTTCACCTGTTGTTTGAGTCGCAAGGGAATAATCAGTTGCATTATTTACCCCGTAGACTTCTTGCGGCAAATTATGAGAAGAAGTAAATTCATTTCTTTGTTGCGAATTGTACCCTAAATCTTGAGTGTATTCGCTGTCTATATCTGAAATAGAAGATATTTTTGAATTAGAACTCTTAACTGCCAATAATATACACAATATTAGAAAAACAATAATCGCAAAGGAAGTGATTATGATTTTCTTTTTTCTTCCTCCAATTATCGAGGCAAGCTTTGCCGCTTCAAGTTTTTGCGTATTTTCAAAAATGCCGTCTATAATGTTTTGATACTTTTCTTCATTAAATTCTTCCTGTTGCTCTGTATCGTCTGCAATATTTGCCATAACCGGTTTATTTTTAGCAAGCAATGAAGTTTTCTTGAAAGAAGCAAGTACTTCATCGTCACTTTCGTTTATGTAACCCGAATCAAGATTTTGAATAATTTCGGGAATATTTGCAATTCCTTTTACAGTCCTGTTAAAGTCCAAAACGTCAGCAAGTTTTTTTGTACAAGAAGGACAAGTTGCAAGATGTTGTATTAAAAGTTTTTTGTTACTTGAAGCAAGTTCTTTATCAATAAAACGCAAGAAAAGTCCCGTACAATCAAGATGTTTACCTAAAATCTGTTTTGGGCATGCCGGCTTTTTTAACTCAAGACACAAAGCTCTGATACTTTTTATATATATATCATCAATTTCAATATATTCTCCGATTGCACTTAAAAAAGCAATTTCGCTTGCCTTAAAATATCCTAAAATTTTTGCATCTTTTAGTCTTTCGCTTAAGTCAACAACTACGTAAAAATCAGGTTGACAACCATACTCTTTGTGAGCAGTTGGAACTTTTATTTTGTTGTCACGAAATCTTGATATAACATCAATTCTATAGTTGTTAATATAAATATCACTAATTTTAAATTCTTCAAAAACTTCGGCAATTCTGTGTAAGCTTCTTGAATTATTAACTTTAAATCCGCAATTTTTAAAATAGTCAATAGCGCACATAATACCAAGAATATCAATTAACCCCTTTCGTCTTGACAACGGTTGAGTCATTCTTGAACTTATTTTTCTTGCGTAATTTGCCTGTTCATCGTTTATTTTTAATATTGCATCATTAAATTGCGACATTAAAACTTTCCTCTCAACTATAAAATGACACAGATTTGACATTATTTCAACATTTATAAGCAAGCTATACAAATCTTAATATTTCTTAAATCTTGCTTTTAGGTTTTCTTTTGTAATAGAATTAACTTATGAGTGATTTTTTATTAGAAATTTTAACACAGGAACTTCCTTACAAATTTATACCCGATGCGCAAAAACAACTAAAAAGTGCGTTCGAAAAACTTTTTTGCGAGTTTGGGATAGAATATAAAAAACTGGATATTCAGGCAACGCCAAGGCGCTTGGCTGTTATGGTTTTTGATATTACTGACAAGCAAAAAGATATTTTAAAAGAGGCAAGAGGTCCTATTTTAAATATCGCACTTAATGATAAGGGTGAATACACACCTGCTGCGCTTGGCTTTGCAAAGAAAAACAATGTATCCGAAAAAGATTTATACCAAAAAGATAACTATATTTGGGCAAAAATTGAAATTAAGGGCAAAAGCACAAAAGAAATTTTATGTGAAAACATTGAAAACATTATTTTTAAACTGCAAGGAGCACATTTTATGCGTTGGGGCAATCATGAACAAAAATTCTCACGCCCTATTGAAAATGTAGTTGCTCTTTACAATAACGACATTTTACCCTTAAAGGTGCTTGATAAAACATCTACAAACAAAACGCTGGGGCACAGATTTTCTAAAAATAAAGTTGTAACAATTACAAATGCAAAAACATATATTGATGACCTTAAAAAAGCAAATGTGATTGTCGATGTTGAAGAAAGAAAAAACACTATCGTTAAAAGTGCAAGCGACTGTGCGGCAAAAATCGACACCGTTATTAACTTTGAAAATTTGGACGATTTACTTGAAGAAGTTACTTATATAACAGAATACCCAATTCCGGTACTTTGCGATTTCGACAAAAAATATCTTGAAATACCCGACATTGTTACAACAACAGTTATGTCAAAACACCAAAGGTATTTTCCCTTGTGGCAAAAAGACGGTAAGCTTTCCAATCATTTTATTACAATGGCAAATTTTGTCGGCAGTGATGAAGAATCCATGAACAACATTAAAGCCGGCAACCAAAGGGTAGTGAGCGCAAGACTTGAAGATGGTATATTTTTCTATAAAGAAGATACAAAAACACCTCTTGACAATAAGGTTGAAGCCCTAAAAGGTATGACTTTTCAAAAGGGATTAGGTTCTCTTTTTGATAAAACGCAAAGAATAATTGCACTTTGCAAAGAAATTTGTACACAACTAAAAATTAATGACACAGACATTTTGCGCGCAGCAAAACTTTCAAAAGCAGACTTAAGCACACAACTGGTGTTTGAATTTACCGAATTACAAGGTTTTATAGGTGAAAATTATGCCTTAAAATCAGGTGAGAAGGAAAATATTGCGCTTGCAATAAAAGAACACTATTTTCCATTAAGCGCATATAGTGAAACACCATCAAAAATAGAGGGTCAAGTTGTCTCTATTGCAGATAAAATCGATACAATTTGCGCCCTTTTCATCTCGACTCAAGGTAAAATGAAGAAAAAACGCCCCACAGGTTCAAACGACCCGCTTGGTGCAAGGCGCGCGGCAATAGGTATTTTAAGAACAGTAATTAATAACAATTTAAAACTAAACATAAAAACACTTATAGATAATTCGCTTAGTACAATTTCAAAAGAATTCAATATTCCGCTTGAAAGTGAAACTAAAGATGAAGTATACGATTTTATTCTAAACAGACTTACAATAATGTATGAAAAAGAATTCTCTCAAAACATATTAAAAGCAAGTGCAATAAATAATCCGCTTGAAGATTTGGATAAATTCTTAACAAGGGCAAAATTCATACAAAAAGCAGACGAAAGCGAAAAATTTAAAAAGCTTAGCGAGGCTGCCAACAGGGTTCTAAGAATCGTAAAAGATGCATCAGCAGTGCTTGTTGATGAAAAACTTTTTGTATTAAACGAGGAAAAAGCACTTTTTGAAGCAATAAAAAAACAAAATGTTGATGAAACAAATATTCAAGCCTATACACAAAGTCTTGAAAATCTCATTGAACCCGTTAACAATTTCTTTGACAAAGTTCTTGTAATGGATAAAGACGAAAAAATTAAAAACAACAGAATTGCTCTTTTAAATTTACTAAAAGAAAAATTTCAAAAAGTTTGCAATTTTCAGTACCTGTAAATGAAAATACTTTTGGTTACAGATTTATACCCGCTTGAAAACGACCATAAGGGCGTGCCTTTGGCTATTGAAAATTTTGCACTTGCACTAAAAGAGTTGGGCTGCGAGATTAGCGTTTTAAGGGCAGATTTAATATTTAACTCAATTTTGCGCGGCAGAAAACCATACAAACAAGGTGAATACAATCATAACGGCATTAAAATATATAATCAAAATTTTCTCTTGCCGTTTTATTTTAACCCCAAAACGCCCAAGGATTTTGATGTAATTGTATCTCATATGCCCTCAGGTACACTTTGTGCAACAAAAATCAAAAATAAATATAAAAAACCGCATGCGGCAATTTGTCACTCAAGCGATGTAGAGGTTCTTGAAAAATATAAGATTTATTTTGCAAATGCGCTTAAAAATGCGCTTAAAAATGCGGATGCAATAGGTGCTCGTTCCTATTGGATTAAAAACAAACTCCCGTTTGATAATGTTTTTCTTGTACCGTCAGGAATTAAAAAGGAAGAAATTACAACTAAATCTTTTAAAGAAAAAGAACTAAAAATAGTTTGTACAGCCTCGCTGATTAAAAGAAAAAATTTAACTTCATTAATTGAGGCAGCAAAAAATATAAAAAATATACCAATAGAAATCTACGGATGCGGACGTGAAGAAAAAAAACTAAGAAAAATGGCGCAAAATCTGAATATAAAATTTATGGGGCAAAAAACAAGAAAAAAAGTCCTTGCAGCACTTGAAAAAGCGCAAATTTTTATTTTGCCGTCCAAAAAAGAAACCTTTGGCCTAAGCTATCTTGAGGCTTTAGCTATGGGCTGTATCGTTGTTTGCAGCAAAAACAGCGGTATGGACGGATATATAACAGATGGCGAAAACGGCTTTATTGCAGAACCTGACCCCAAAAACATAACAAATACAATAAATAAAATTATAAACACAGACAAATCTGAGCTGGAAAGAATATCAAATAATGCAAAAAAACTTGCCCAAGAGCTTGAATATTACAAATGTGCAAAAAATTATTTGGAAAATCTTAAAAAAATCTGTAAATAAAAAATTTTTCATCTATAATTAACATAACAAGAATAAAAAGAAGGATACAACTATGCAAGCAAGACGAGCTTCTAGAGAGCTGGCACTTATATTATTTTCACAACTTGAAAAAAACTTGGATAAATATCAAGACAGTGACTTTGAAAAAATTGTTCTAAAATCAGTAAGAACACTTATAAGTTCATCACAAGACGAGTTAAACCTTGCAACAGGCGGGCTTAATGAAATTGCACAATATATAGACGAATATGAAAATAACCACCCTGACAACTTAAAACGACCGATTGATGCAAATAATATTCCCGTTCCAATTCCACTGACAAGTGATATGTCAGGCAGAATAAAAACGATACTTTCTGTTTGCGACAAAGCGGTTAATGCGCTTGAAATAGCAGAACTCAGCACTCTTTCGCAAAAAGAAGATGTAAGGGACTACATAAACAAAATTGCAACAACTTTCAAAGATAAAAAACAAGATGTTGATAGCATTATAAAAGAACTTGCTTTTAGTTGGGATATTGACAGGCTATTTAAAATAGACAAAGATATTTTAAGAATTTCGATTATCGAGCTTGTATTTATGAAAGATGCACCACACAAAGTAGTAATTGATGAAGCTCTTGAGCTTGCAAAAAAATATTCAACAGACGATTCGCCGTCTTTTATAAACGGAATTCTTGCAAAAGTGGTTGAAAGATATGTTTAATTTCTTTAAAAAAGACAATAAAAACATAATTTCTGACGGTTTTGAAGTACTTAAAAGCGCGCTTTCAAAAACATCAAAAGCACTAATTGAAAATGTTGTGGAGGTTGCCTCCTCAAGTGAAGAAATCGATGAATTTATACTTGATGATATTGAAGCAACACTTATTAAGGCTGATTTAGGTGTAGATTTAAGTGTCGAAATTGTTGAGAAAATAAAATCCAAAAAGCTTAAATCATCTGAACTCAAAGATTTTTTGAAAGATGAATTTCAAAATATACTTGCAAGTGCAGGGTCAAATGAGCTTGTCTACAAGGAAAACCAGCTCAACATTTATTTTGTCGCAGGGGTAAACGGCGCAGGCAAAACAACGCTTATAGGCAAACTTGCGAAGAAATTTAAAGATTCGGGTAAAAAAGTATTATTGGCGGCAGGTGACACTTTTCGTGCAGCAGCAGAAGAACAACTTGATATTTGGTCCAAAAGAGCAGGTGTTGAAATTGTTAGACGTGACAAAGCAGATAGTGCCTCTGTTGTTTATGAAGCCATAGAAAAAGCAAAAAAAGAAAATTTTGACATTGTAATAATTGACACTGCAGGCAGATTACAAAACAAATTTAATTTAATAGAAGAATTAAAAAAAATTAAAAATGTTATTGACAAAAATGCCCCAGATGCACTTTCTGAGTGTATTTTAGTACTTGACGCGAACTTGGGACAAAACGGATTATCACAGGCAAAAGTTTTTAAGGAAGCACTCAGCCTGACATCGGTTGCAATAACAAAGTTGGACGGTTCAGCCAAAGGCGGCATAATTATTGCAATAGCAAAAGAGTTTAATCTTCCCGCAAAACTTGTAGGAATTGGCGAAAAACCGGAAGACCTTAAAAACTTCAACAGAAGCGAATTTATAGAAGCAATATTTAACTAACTAAATACCGAGTTCGTTATAAAAAATTTCATCTATTAAATCCATTTTGTCACCATAGCGCTCGTAGGACGGATCCTTGCGATACAAACCATGTGACTGCTCAAATCTGCATCTTATACTTCTTGGGTTCGAAAAGAACTTGTCCTGATTTGTTAAAAGATGATGCAACATAGCGCCAGAACTTCCTTGATTAGCTAATTCCTTAGCCCATTTGCTTAAACGTCCTTTTCTTGCCATATCGTTATTAATAGCTGAAATCCAAGGACAAATCGTTCTTATTGAATCATCATCATATATTTTTAGTGCAAATTCTCTAACATCATCAAGGTTTCGAATCGGTTTATCAAATCTGTTTTGAGAATATACGCTCATAGCACGACCAATATCTTCTTTTATAAAGTCGTACATGCAACTCATTCTTTCGCTTTCTCTTTGTTTTACTACTTCAGGATCAAGATATTTTTCCATGTCTGCTCCACGCAAGCCCTCACTTTGCATCCAAAGCGTTTGAAGAATTTCAACAAATTCATCTTCGTTAGGATACTCAACGTGCCCGCCGCCTTTTACAGCATAGGAAGAAGATGCAGCACAAGACAGCGGAAAGAAAAGTTTCATGCAATAATCAAAATCTTCTTGCAATGGCATTCTATGTCCACAAGCACTTGTACAGGGGTTTAAATATAGTGTTAAAACAGAAACGATTCCATTAACTCCGTTTTCTACAACATCACTCCTTATAATGCCTTCAGGAAGACCTTTAAATACCGGTTCAGATTTAATAAAAACATCCTGTCCACAGCTTAAATTATTGTTTTTTTGAGAAGATACGGGAAAATTGTTGTGCAAAAAAACATTCTTAATGGGTAAACTTGTTGGGTTAAAACTAACTTTCATCTTAAAATCCTTCACTTGTGCTTGGCAACAAAATAATTTTAATAAATTCTAGCAAAAATGATTTTAATATACAATTATATTTGTCAACTTTTTTAACAAAACTTTATTTAAGATTTTAAAAGCTCTTTTGCAAAAGAAACAGAAATATTATTAACCTCGCCGGATGCTAAAGAAGCAATAGCCCTAAGTTTTTCATCTTCGCTTTGCAATTTTTTTACACATACTTTTGTAATGTCATCCTGACTTTTTGTAACAACAAAATGAGCATTGGAATGCGCAGCAATAATAGGCTGGTGGGTTATTGCAAAAACCTGTATATTTTTTGAAAGACTTGAAATAGCTTCTGCAACAGCAGCACATGCTTTACCTGAAATACCCGTATCTATTTCATCAAATATAATTGAAGATACGACATCCACTTTGGCAAAAACCGTTTTTATGGCAAGCATAACACGCGAAATCTCTCCTCCTGATGCAACTTTAGCCAAAGGTGCAAGAGGGGATGATATGTTTGTTGTAATTAAGAACTCAACATCATCACAACCCTTTGCATCAAGATTTTTGTCTTTTATTTGTATTTCAAACTCTGCTTTTGAAAGTTCCAGTTTTCTTAATTCTTCAACAATTAATTTCGACAATTCTTTTGCGCGCGCTTTTCTTACATCTGAAAGTTCCATTGAAAGCTTTTGTGCCAAATTAGTTAGCTCTTTTTCTTTTCTTTCAAGTTCATCTAATGAAGCAAAATCTCCCTCTATTTCATTTAGTTGGCGGGAAAATTTTTCTCTGGCCTCAAAAATATCTCCATATTTGCGCTTTAATTTTAATATTAAAGACAATCTTTCATTAATTTCGCTTAATCTTTGCGGATTGTCTTCGAGGTTTTGCGAATATTCTCTTAAAAAATCAGAACAGTATTTTAAATTTTCATGCGCTTCGATAAAAGCACTTTGAACTTCTTCTAATTTTTTATCAAAACCTGTCGCGGTGTTTAAGGAAGCG
>CALUYC010000025.1 GCA_944324895.1 Candidatus Gastranaerophilales bacterium | reverse complement strand
GGCAGATTGAACACAAGAGAGTTAAATTCTCTGCTTGGCGCAGTTTACGATGGTGCGCAAGAGTATATGACAACCGCTAGCGCAGCAACAAGTGTTAGTGAAACCGCAACCACTGAAACGGCAAGCGCCGCTGCAAATACAGAAGAAGAAGCTCCCGTCGAAGGTGAAAACAATACTGACAATCTGTATGAAAAGGTTAGAATTCAACCATGGGGTACAGGCGTAGATGATTGTCTTTCAAGGATTATACAAAGGCACGTAGATGGAATTGTACTATATACAAATGATTACCATCAATACTTAAACGAAATGTGCAGATTAAACGGTATTGAAGACCCAAATTTAGTGTTCAGCGAAGATGTAAAACTCCCTGTTATGAAAAAAGATGAAAACGGAGAAATACTAAGGGATGAAAACGGAAAAATTCTTTTTTATAGCGAAGAAGAATTAAAAAACGCTAATCAGTAAGCTCTGAAGAATCTTTTTTCGCTTCCACCCTTGCCTATTTTAACAGAGACAGGCTTTAAACAACGCGGGCACTTACCTTCATAGGCTGTGCCTTCTTTGTTTTTATAAATCCTGCCATAAACATTGCAGCATTCAAATATTATGCCTAAAAATTGTCTTTTTTCGCTCATATTGCAATTTTACACCCTATAAGAATTACAAACAAGTTTTTTCATCTAAAAGGTTGTTTTCTTTTTGTAAAAAAATCATTAATTTTATAATAGTTATAAAATGAGGTTAGATTATGAGCACAAGACTAAGTGGACAAGGGCTTATGGCACAAGCTATATATGGCCTTACAAACAATTTTGCAGTACTAAGCGCAGGAGCATCAGGCGGTTTAACACTGGATCAAATTATAAATCCGTCCGACGAAGTTAATAAAAATAACTTAAACGCCAGCTTTCAAAGCTATTTGACACAAAATTTTTCAAGCATCGACTCAGACGGTGATGGAAAAATTAGTGCAACAGACTTACAACAGTATACAAATCAACTTTCACAAAAAGGTTTAAGTTATGACGAGTTAATGCAGCTTTGCTATTCAGGCAGTGCAAATTCAACTCTTGAAGAAGTACTTAACCATTTCCAAGAAATCGACAAAAACGGAGACGGTAGAGTTACAAATGCCGAAATTGCAGCCTACGGCGTTGAAGAAGAAATTGAAGAAATGGAAGAAAATCATCCGAAATTTCAAGCAACTAACATTTCAAACTACGTAGACAATGATGATTACAGCTCGTCATCATCTGTTTAACTTTACAAACAAAAGACAACAACGACCATAATTTTTTTCCCTAAAAAGTTCCAATGTGTCAACTTTCCCAAGTTCTTCAATCACATTGGGCTTTTTCTTTTTGTCGCATTCAGCAATTAAAATACCATTATCATTAAGCATCGTTGCTGCCAGTTGAAAAATTTCCAAATAAGAGCTGTCCCAAGGGGGATCAGCATATATTACGTCAAACTTATCGTCCAATTTTGGTGCATTTTTCAGACAATCACCCATAAAAATTAACGGAAACAAGCCGAAATCCTTAGCATTTTGTTTTGCTAATTTAATCGTATGGGAATTAATATCAAAAGAAACGGTTTCAAAACCTCTTGACAAGGCTTCAAAAGTCATAATCGAACTACCCAAATATAAATCTAAAAACTTTTTTTTTTCTTTTTTACCAAACAAAGAAAAAATCGAAATAAAAACACCCTCGCGAACCATAGACAAAGTTGGTCTTACCCCTTTTGGGGTAGCTATTTTTCTACCTTTATATTGCCCGCCTGTAAGTTGCATTTTATAAAAATCTCCTACAACATATTAACATGAAAAAAATTGTAATTATCGGCGGCGGTGCCGCAGGCCCAAAAACCGCAGCAAAGGCAAAAAGATTAAATCCTGAAAACGAAATAGAACTCTATACTGACGAGAATATGATTTCTTACAGCGCATGCGGTCTGCCTTATTTTATTGAAGGTACAGTTAAAAATATAAACCAACTGATAGTAAGAACACCCGAAGACTTTGAAAAACAAGGTGTGAAAATATTTTTAGAGCATAAAGCACAAAAAATAATTCCTGAGAAAAAGTGCGTCATTATTAACGATAAGGAAGTTTTTTATGATGAACTTGTAATTTGTACTGGCGGTTTATCGAATGTACCAAACATAAAAAACATTAATATCGACGGTGTTTATTACCTAAAACACATACAAGACGGTATAAAAATTAAAGAAGAAATGCATAAAGCAAGGCGCGCAATAATAATAGGTGCAGGTTATATAGGTATTGAACTGTTAGAAGCTTTTGTACAAAACGGTTTAAGTGTCGTTGTAATTGAAGGCGGCTCAAGGATGATGAGAGTTCTTGACAGCGAATTTAGTGATATGGTAAAAAATCACATTCTAGAACGCAACGGCGAATGGATAGAAATGCATTTTAATGAAGAAGCAGACGAGTTTATTGCTGATAAAAACGGAAAATTTGCAGGATTAATAACCAAAGGCGGTCTTAAAATCGAAGCAGATTTTTGTGTAATAGCCTCGGGCATAAAACCTAACGTAAGTTTAGCAAAAGAAGCAGGGGTTGAAATAGGAAAAACAGGAGGAATAGTCACCGACAGTGCAATGAGAACAAATCTGCGAAATATATGGTCTGCAGACGACTGCACAGAAGAACGTTTCATGATAACAAAAAGACCAAGATCTATGGC
>CALUYC010000024.1 GCA_944324895.1 Candidatus Gastranaerophilales bacterium | reverse complement strand
GGTGATGTTCGCGTAACTCCCCTAAGACAAGTAATTACTGCTGTTGCAGATGGAGCTGTTGCAGGAGTCAGCGCAATAAAATACGTAGAGGAAGTTTTAACACAAAAAGCAGAAGTATAGAGAGGATTTTTAGCAAATGAAGGCAGTTGTATTCAATAAAGAATTAAAATTAGTTAACGATTATGAAAAACCAATCCCAAAAAAGGGCGAAGTACTTATAAAAACACGTATGTCAGGCATTTGTAACACTGACCTTGAAATTACAAAAGGATATATGGGCTACAATGGTGTTTTAGGTCATGAATTTGTTGGCGATGTCGTTGAAGTAGGCGATGAGTGCGATTTTAAGTGGATGGGCAAAAGAGTAGTCGGCGAAATTAATTGCGGATGCAACAATGACGCTTGGTGCGCACAAGGACTGCAAAGACACTGCCCAAACCGTCAAACACTCGGTATTTGGCAAAAAGACGGCTGTTTTAGCGAATATTTTACTTTGCCTGTTGAAAATTTGCTTGAAGTGCCGCAAACTCTAAGTGATGAGGAGGCAACATTTGTTGAACCGGTTGCCGCTGCAATGGAGATAACAGAACAACTACACATAAAACCTGCCGATAAGGTTGCACTTTTAGGTGATGGTAAACTGGGTCTTTGTATAGCGCTTGTGTTAAATGCACTGAATGTGGACTTAATACACATCGGAAAACACCAAAACAAGCTTGAAATCTCACGCAAAGCAGGCGTTAAAACTAAAATGCTGCAAGATTTAAGACCGGAAGACAACAAATCTTTTGATATTGTAATTGAAGCAACAGGCTCTACAGGCGGCTTTGAAACTTCTCTTGCTCTTGTAAAGCCAAGAGGGGTGCTTGTTTTAAAAAGCACAATAGCCGCAAAAGAAGGGTTAAATCTTGCACCTGTTGTTATTGATGAAATTACCGTTTTAGGTTCTCGCTGCGGTCAATTTGCGCCGGCATTAAGGCTTATGGGCTCAAAAAAACTGGATATTACACCGCTTATAAGTGAAATTTATCCTGTAGATAGAGCTATTGAAGCTTTTGAAAAAAATAAACAAAAAGATATCCTAAAAGTTCTTTTAAAGTTTTAAAAAGCATTTGCCCGATACTAAAATATCGGGCAAAATTTTATTTTCTTATATACGGCAAATCTTTTATATAAGGTGCAGCCTTATCCTCTTTTATTTCAGGCGTTTTCATATTATTTTTAAATTTCAAAAAATATTTACCCTTATCAACCGCACCAAAATTATACTCTCCATTTTGTCCCGCAATAGTACGCTTTAGCTCTGCACCTGATTCATTACACAAAATAACCTCAAAATCGCCTAAGCCTTTTACAATGTCTAAATCAAGCGAAAACTCCTGCGCAGGAGCATCCAAAGTAATTTCAACTTTTGTATTTTCATCGGGATTAATAACCTTTATAGGTTCATATGCAAAAGTTGGCATTATAATTAACATAAAAAATAAGACTAAAAATTTTTTCATTTAAGGAATTTAAACGAAATATTAAAAAAATGCATTGCACAATGGGTCGCGGGGGGAATATAGTTAGTTTGGGCAAGTCACTGGACTCGTACCCTAGCGGAGCCTTAGCGAGGCTATGTGCTTTTGCACAATGGGTCGCGGGGGGGAATATAGTTAGTTTGGGCAGTACTGGACTCGAACCAGCGACCCCCACAATGTCAATGTGATGCGCTACCACCTGCGCTAACCGCCCAAACAAACAAAACTTATTTAATTTTCAATCTCAGGTGGTAGCGCAGCGCTATTTATTGAAATCGCAAGCTAAACGCTTACTCAGTGCGCTAGACCAGCCCAAACAAAACTTATTTAATTTTCAACACTTACATTTAACTATAAACAACACGAAAAAATCAACCACGCAAAAAAAATTCTTCACAATATTTATAGAACATACAAATTAGGAAAGGTTGGAAAAAATGTTAGGTAATGTTCAAAACAATGTAAATTTTGGTTCTTTACGAATCGCAAAAGGTATTAATACTCAAGCTGCAATAGGCAGATATATAGACTGTATGGACACAGCTAGAGTAATGTCAAACTCTTTATCCGAATTGGGCAATGAATCAGGCAACTTTGTTGTTGAAGTTGCAGGAAAAATTTTAAAAGGAGATAAAGGCGACATAATTAGTTTCCAAACAAAAGATGTAACAAATTCAAAAGTTTTACAGGAAATGGCAGTACAAACAGGCGATTTTGTTACATCAAGAGCAAAATTATTTGAAAAATTCTGTGCTGATACATTAGCAAATGTAAAAAAACTTTTCGAATAATTTCCCCGTTTGACATAAGCCAAAATATGCCTTATTCTTGTTAAAAGGTGTTGTTAATATATGGTAACGAGAGGTGGCAGTATGTCAGAAAATTTAGAAAGCGCATTTAAAGATGAAAGCGAAAAAACTCTTGTATTGCTTATAGTAATTTTAAGTATTATAGCAGGTTTTATCGCACCGCTTGTGCTATGGGTTATTAAAAAATCAGAACTATCAGAATACGCACAAAATTTCATCAAAAATCTTCTAAATTTCGAGCTTACATTATTATGCGTATGCGTATTATTTCTAATACCTTTCATAGGCCCTATTTTAGGCACACTTGGGGGTCCTATTGTATGGATAATAAACGTAATTTACTGCATAATGGCCGCAATGGCAATTACAAACTCAAAAGACATATCGCTTCCTAGTTACAAGTTCATAAAATAAAATGGAGCGTACGGGAGTCGAACCCGTGACCTCAACACTGCCAGTGTTGCGCGCTACCAACTGCGCTAACGCCCCAAAGTATATAACTACAATAATATTAAAACAGTTTAAAATCAAGACAAAGGGAACTTATGCCACTCACTATTAAACCCGTAACGTTTAACATTCAAATCAAGCCAAAAAAATATACAAATAACACTTACAGCTCAAACCCGCTAAATTATAGTGATGTATCATTTGGCTCACTCAGAGTGTCAAATGCGATTAAAGCACAGGCCCTAAGTTCAACTAAGCGCTCAATTATAACAAACAGCAAAACAAGACTGGGCGCAAATTACAACAAAGAGTTAAATGCGGTTGATTTTAAACTGGCATCAAAAAACGCAACAGCAGTCACTCTATGCATTTTTGACAGCCCAAAGGGCGAAGATGCAAAAATGAACATTACAATGATAAAAAAAGAAGGGTCTGATATTTGGGAAACATCAATCCCTCTTGACATATTGGGCGGAAAAAACAAACCTGTATATTACGCATACAGGGTTTTTGGCCCAAATTGGCAATACAGCAGCAATTACCAAAAAGACAAATCTGCGGGGTTTAAATCTTTATTTGATGAAAACGGAAACCGCTTTAACCCGAACAAACTTGCCTTTGACCCATATTCAAAAGAATTAAGTCATCTACCTTCGGATAATCCTCAAGGCGAAGGGGCTTTTGTTATAAGCAAAGACAATTATCTTGAAGATAAGGCAAAATATGCGCCAAAAAGTGTTTTTACAATAGAAAATGAGACTTTAATTCCCAAAGCATCCTCTCGTCCGCTCACAGATGAAATTATTGGCGAAGTACACATAAAAGATTTAAGCATAAATGAAGATGTGGACGGCGCAGGCACTTATTTAGGCGCAAAAAATATGGCAAAAAAACTAAAAAACATGGGCTTTACCATGATAGAATTTTTGCCACTAACAGAATTTGACGACAAACAAAGCGGCGGAAATTATTGGGGCTATATGCCTTTAGGATATTTTGCGCCCGCAAAAAAATATTCAAGCGATAAAACCCCAGGCGGTGCCTTAAGGGAATTTCGCGAAATGATAAAAGCTTTTCACAAGGAAGATTTAAAAGTATGCATGGATGTTGTTTACAACCATACAGGCGAAGCCGGATTATCTGACAATGACCCCAACAGGGCAAAACAAACAAGTTTTTCTTTAATAGATAATCAAATGTATTATAAGCAAAAAGCAGGTATTTATAACTCAAATTCAGGCTGCGGTAACGATATGAATGTGGCACAAGAAGAAGTTATGAATTTTATTGCAGACTCCGTTGCTTTTTGGGCACATCAAGGAGTAGATGCCTTTAGGTTTGACCTTGCAGTAGGATTAATGGATATAGACAAAAGCGAAAAAGTCTTTTACGACAGTGCAAGAAGCTTAATCGGAAAGTTAAGTTCAATGCTAAAAGACAGAGGCATTAAAGTTCTTGAACCAAATCAAAAAGGCGAGGGCATATATTTAATAGCAGAACCCTGGACCTGCGGAGGCGATAATTCTTACCAGTTGGGAAGATTTCCTGATGAGTGGGCACAGTGGAACGACATTGCAAGAGAAACAATTAAAAAAGATTCAACTTTCCCTTTTACACTAACTCCAAGAGCACTGAAAAATGTATTGGAAGGCTCGTTCGATGTATTGGGAAGCGGCAACAAATCAATAAATTATGCGTATTCTCATGACGGTTTTAGTTTAAATGATGGTAATTCTTATAAATCTCCGCCAAATTGTTGGCACTATTCTACAGACTTTGGCGGAGATACCAGACGTCAGGAAAACGCCATGAAAAAACAAATCGCACTAACGCTTTTATCTAAAGGCACTCCAATGCTACAAGTAGGAGATATTATTGCGCATTCAAAAGGCGGAAACGACAACAGTTATAACAAAGACGACGACACAAATCATCTTAATTTTTCTAAAATGAGAAATCTGGACACAAGAAAAGGCAGAATTTACGATTTTGCAAAAAAAATGATTGAATTTAGAAAAAAACATGTTGAATTACGAGACGGATTTTTTAACAAAAATATTCAATACTTTAAGCCTGACGGCTCTTACGCACAAGCCTGGGATAAGGGTTATTGGGATAACGTAAATTCTAACATTATTTGCTATAAAGTAGCTGACGGCAGCAATTTATTCTTCTCAACATCATCTGATGAGCACTACATTGATGTAAAACTTCCGCCTGCAAAACAAGGCAGAAGCTGGCATCTTGTTTGCGATACTTCAAGAGAGCAGCCCTTTGTTGAAGGAGATGAAAAAATTGACTACAACTACGTTCAAGCGCCTCATTCTCTTTTAATCTTTGAAGAAAGATATTAAGAGTTAATAGCTTCTTTAATGGATTTTACGTAATCACATATTTTTGTATCGGCATTTTTACCGTATTGCGCTATTATTCGCACAATTCCAGAACCAACAACAACGCCGTCAGCGTAATTTGCATATTTTTTGGCCTGTTCGATTGATGAAACACCAAACCCGACAGCACAAGGGGTATTTGTAACCTGTTTTATCGTCAAAATTAAATCTTCCAAATTTTCCTCTTTCGAACCCATTGGCGGAACGATGTATATAAAGCCCTTTGCGTCTTTAGCAATTTTTTGCACTCTTTCTTTTGGCGCATTTGCAACAAGGTAAATAATATCCACATCGTATTTGCCTGCAACAATTTCGACCTCGCTTTTTTCTTCATAAGGTAAATCAGGAATTATAACCCCTAAAACGCCTGTTTTCTTGCAGTTTTCAAAAAATTTATCATATCCGTAATTAAAAACAGGGTTTAAATATGTTAAAAATACAATGGGAATGTCTGTTTTATTTCTTATCGAATTTACAAGATTAAAAACTTTCTCTACGGTAGTTCCTGACTTAAGTGCCCTAAGCGTTGATGCCTGAATAATTTCACCCTCCATTATAGGGTCAGAAAACGGTATTTCTATCTCGACAATATCAACGCCTGAATTTACCAATTCAAGAATATATCTTTCGCTTGAATCAATATCAGGGTCACCTGCGGTTAAAAAACCTACTAATGCTTTATTTTTAAATGCTTCACTTAATTTACTCATAAATTTTTCTTCCTCTGTATTTTGCCATAGTTGCAACGTCTTTGTCACCTCTACCTGACAAACAAATAATAACAATATCATCTTTATTCATTTTTGGAACAATTTTCAGCGCATGGGCTATTGCATGAGAACTTTCAATCGCAGGAATTATTCCTTCAATACGTGATAAATATTCAAAAGCATCTACTGCTTCATCGTCCGTTGCACTTACATATTGCGCTCTGCCGATTGAGTTTAACCAAGCATGTTCAGGGCCTACTCCGGGGTAGTCAAGACCTGCTGAAATTGAATATACAGGGGCAATTTGCCCATTTTCGTCCTGACAAAAAATTGATTTCATCCCATGAAATACGCCTAACCTGCCTGTTGTAAGAGTTGCAGCATGTTCACCTGTTTCGACTCCTTTCCCTGCGGCTTCAACGCCGATTAAATTAACTTCAGGGTCGTTAATAAAATTATAAAACATGCCGATAGCATTACTACCACCGCCAATGCAAGCCATCACAAGGTTTGGCAGCTTTCCTTCAATTTCAAGTATTTGTTTGCGCGCTTCTTTGGAAATGACGCTTTGAAAATCCCGAACTATTGTAGGATAAGGATGAGGACCCATAACAGAGCCCAAAAGATAAAAAGTATCTTTAAAACTCCTTGCCCATTCCCGCATAGCCTCGTTTACCGCGTCTTTGAGGGTCATTGTCCCGCTTGTAACGGGATGAACCTTAGCACCCAAAAGTTCCATTCTATAAACATTCAGCGCTTGTCTTATTGTATCTTCACGCCCCATATAAATTTCACACTCTAAACCTAAAAGCGCTGCTACTGTTGCAGTTGCAACCCCATGTTGGCCTGCTCCTGTTTCTGCAATCAACCTCTTTTTGCCCATATATTTTGCTAAAAGCGCCTGGCCTAAAACGTTATTTATTTTGTGGGAACCTGTATGATTTAAATCTTCTCGTTTTAGATAAACCTTTGCCCCGCCTAAATTTTCAGTCATATTTTTTGCAAAATATAACAAGGACGGACGTCCTGCATAATTATTCAGCAAAAATTCAAGCTCCGCGTTAAATTTCGGGTCACATTTACATTTGTTGTAAGAATTTTCAAGATTTATAATCTCGCTCATTAATACTTCAGGGACATATTGTCCGCCATAGATACCAAATTTTGTATTACTCATTTTTCTATGCCTCAATATTATCTAAATAAATTATTATAGCGCTTACGCGTGAATAAAAAAATTACACGCAAAACTATAAAACAGGAAAAAGACCTGTGCTGCGCCAACGTTTTTGGGTTTTTTCAAAACTTAATTTGAACATAAAAAATATTATACACGATTGTTGTAAATATGCAAGAATTATGCAAAAATAAATTTTTAAGGGAGGATTTTTGTGGACAAAGAATTTTCAAATAAAATTAATATTTTAAAAGCGCTCGCCATATTACTTGTGGTGTCCGGACATTTAGAGTTTTCTCTTTTTGGGATGTTTAGCCCTTATTCTTTTCAATTAGCGTTATTTTTCTTTATTTCGGGATATTTGTTTAATGACAAATATTTAAACGATGTCACAACTTTTATAAAAAGACGCGCAAGAAGCCTGCTTGTACCGTATTTTTTATACAACGCTTTTTATTTAGGCGTAACCGTACTAATTGCGCACCTTAGCGGAAAATTTTGGGGACAACCCATAAGTTTAAAAAACTTTTTTATAACCCCTTTTTTAAATGGTCACCAGTTTGATCTTTCTTGTCCGCTTTGGTTTGTAACGCAACTATTTATGACAATGGTTGTATTTTTGTTTATGTTTAGAGTCCTCAAAAAAACCTGTGACAATAGGTTTTTTCACCTTTCAATCTTTGCAATATTAGGCTTTTTTGCAATTCCTTTGTCAAAATTAATAACCGTTGATTCTATTACTCTTATTATTATAAGAACCATGTTTTCGCTGTTTTTTGTTTATCTTGGTTATTATTATCGAAACTTTATTGAAAATAAAATCGACATTTTCACTCTAAAATGGGCAGGAGCAATTATTACTTTGCAGTCAATATTGTGGCTGTTTAACAGAGATTACGACCCTGAACATGGAATAGGCTTAAGCTACGTGCTTGTTTGGGCAAGGTTTGACCAGCAGCTTATTGTTCCTGTTATTACCGCACTTACGGGGATTTGGGCATCTTTGCTTGTTTTAAAGCTCATTTATCCTTACGTGAAAGATTCAAAATTTTTCTTTCATATGGGAGATACAACATATCACATTATGGCAAATCACCTGCTTGTAATGTACATAATTACAGCAATTTTCCTTTATATAAACGGTATTCCGATTCAGGAAAGAGCAAATCACGACATTTATTGGATTTACAACCCGATACAAACGACTTATTTATATTTTGTTTTAACAATGGTAATTTCTACCTACAGCGGCGTTGCACTAAAACAAATTAAAAAGAAATTCTTTCCTAATTTATAATTTTAACCAAAGTGCATCGTAAGGTCTCAGGCGAACTGTAATTTGTTTGTTTTGTGCTCTTGCGCGAATCATTTTATCGCTTAAGAGGTCTTTAAAATAAACATCTTTGCCTTTTTTACCGAAATTATCGTTTATAAAGTTAACCGTTGCTCTTTCACGACTGTCAGAGAGGTTATTTATAACTACAATCCTCTCGCCGTTATATTCTCGAACATATGCAAAAACTTCAGGCGATTCGGTTTTTAACTCGACAAATGTACCATGAGATAGAACAGGGGTTTGTTTTCTTACTTTTATAAGTTTTTTTACACGTGAATACACTCTGTGGTTAAAACTTACGGAATCTTTCATTGCACCGTAAAATACGCTTTTTTTAATGGGCCCGCGGTTAATATCACGAGAGTCAAAGTAACTTAACATTTTTACTTTGTCTTTTTGAGATTTTTGTTTAGCCTCTCTGTCTTTAGCACTTTTTTTGGCATTGGCAAAATTATTTTGCACACCAATTTCATCACCGTAATATATAATAGGCACACCGGGGAGCGAAAGCATTATTGAAAAAGCCATTGCAATTCTGTCTGGGTTATTATCCAAAAAATTTGCAAGCCTGCCTGCTATTCCCCAACCTTTTCTAAAAGCGGCACCTTTTGGAGTTAAACTGTCATATAAAAGTTCACGAATTTGCGGGTCTACCATCTCAAGAGTTAATTCGTCATGTACCCTTAAAAACATTGCCCAAGCAGCACTTTCAGGAATTTTTGGCGTTTGTTTATACGCATCCCAAAAATATTTATTATCAGCAGTCACCAAAGATGCCCAAATTGCAGGCATATAAGGGAAATGATAGCAAATTTGAACTTCAGATGTTCTTTGAATTTCTTTTGTTTCGCCTAAAATTTTGTGTTCGACTTTTCTTTCAGTACCAAAATACGGCAGGATTTTTTTAGGCTGCTGACAAGCCTCTGCCTGAATAATAGAACGCGGTGCAGTCGTTTGCAAAAACGCACTTAAAAGCTGAATAATCTCATGTGTCTTTGGCAAATTCTCTGCCGTTGTACCTTCTTCTTTTGTATAGTAAGGAATAGCGTCTAATCTAAAAATATCAACCCCTAAATTTGCCCAAAAGGCAACTGTTTCTAAAACATAATACAGTACTTTAGGATTTTCCCAATTTATATCCAACTGGAAAGGATAAAAAGTATGGTATAAATAGTAATCTTTACCTTGTATTGTTACTTTTCGCCAATGATTATCGGATACTTCAGGGAAAATTATACGTCTTTTTGTAATTGTACCGTCTTTTTCCTTGTATTCTGCCACATAACCTATTTTTTCGTCTTTGTAGACTTTATATTCAGGCTTATCTTCTCTTACAATAAAATAGTGCAATTTTTCCAAATCGCCTGCTTGAGCCTGCTTAAACCATTCATGTTCGTCTGAAAAATGGTTTAATATTAAATCTGCTTTAATTTTAAAACCTTTTGCGCGCGCAGCCTGTGCAAATTCCTTAAACTCAGGCATTCCGCCTAAATCTTTTCTGACATTTTTAGGATTTTTAACGTCAAAGCCCGAATCGTTCATCGGGGAATCCGCAAATGGCATAATATAAATTGTAGTAACGCCTAAATCTTTTAAATAGTCTAACATCCCGATTAAATCTGTAAAAGTATTTGGTTTGTTATCTTCGCCTACACCAAACTGATCAGGATAGAACATATAAATAACTTCGTCTTTATACCAGTCACAAGGGCGCGATAAGTCCTCTTTCATAAGTTCAAGACTTCTTTTATCTTTTGATTTTTTTATAATTTCATAAACATTAGCATAGACAATATCAACCTTGTCTCGCCCGTAAATATGCGCTATTGAGTTTTTCATTGCCGTTTCAAGCTTTTTTGGAACAATAGCATCATCAACGGTTCTTTTTAGTATGTTGTCACTAAATTTAACGGTTTTATTTGTTGTGGTAATTTCTTTGCTGATTGGGGTTTTTGCAGGTTCAACACCTTCTTTTAAAATTGCAGCCTCACTTTGTAGCGCAAATAAGGGAGGAAAAATAAATGCTGATAATATAAACGAGGCAATTATCTTCTTAAACATAAAAATATCTTTCATATTGTAATTATGTTTTTATTATCAAATCCACATATTTTGAAGTCAATATAACAGAAAATAATTGTTACAGTAGGGGTAATTACATTGATGTTAAAAGCTTTTTATATACAGGATGGGAATATAATTTCTCAATTAATTTTATTATTGTTTCGTCTTTTTCTTTTATGAAAGTTTTACCAATTTTAATTTTGGAAGAAATAATAATTCTAATTACAGGTATTGTAACCCCTAATTTTATAAGTTCTCTGATAATTTCAAGCCACTCTATTTCTTCAAGACTAAAAAGCCTTTTGCCGTCTTTTGTGTGCTTAGCGCGATATGGCTTGATTAAACCTTCTTCCTCATATGTTCTTAACCTGTCAGATGTTATGCCTAATAATTTTGAAACCTGCGAAATCTGATAAAAAGGCACGTCTTTAGCTAAAATTGTCATGTTATACCCCTTTTTGGTAATGATAAAACAAGATGTTTAAGATTAATATTTAGGTTTTTTAATTTATGTAATTTTTATGTACTTGCATATTTTTAAACTTAGGTGTTAGAATATGCATGTTTTAAAAACATTTAAATATGGAGTATGAATATATGGATTATATAAATAAACCTGCAAACAAGCGTAAGCAAGTATTATTTGCTTTTACTCTTGCAGAGCTTTTAGTGTCCGTACTTGTAATATCAATTATTATGGTTGTTTTGGCTCCTGTCATTACCCGAAGGGTTGCTGATAATACCAGTATTGGTGGTGGAAGCACCACAAGCAAAGAAGGAAAATTGTTCACGTATAATTTGTCTGATTCTAATTGCAGTGTTGTAGCCGGACAGAAATCCTTAG